>CACNQY010000006.1 GCA_902622655.1 uncultured Pelagibacteraceae bacterium
ATAAGTTATATAAAAAAATAAAAATACATTAACAACGAATCAATTTGATTCGTTTAACTAAAAAAGGGAGCTAAAGATGCCTAAGAAAAGAAAAAAAGCAGCAAAAAAAGCTAAGAAAGCTAAAAAAAGAAGAAAAGCTGCAAAGAAAACTAAGAAAAGAAGAAAAAGATAGTAACTTAGTAATTCTTATAAAAAACGCTTCTCATTACAATTTGTATGAGAGGCGTTTTTTTTATTCTTCAAGCGGTTCCTCAGAATCTGATATTGGCTCTTCTACCGGCAATTCAGTAGCAGTGGTTTTAGAAACAGGCGGTGTTTGACTTTGTAAGCCTATGTTTCTTTTTAGCGCTTTATCTAACTTCTTTTGTGTATCCTCTAATGATACATTTAAAACAATTTTAAATTCAGATAAAATTCTATCATAAGCTTTTTCAAACAATTGTCTCTCACTGTAAGATTGATCCACCATTAAATCATCACCTTTATTCAGATCCCTTACAACTTCTGCTAGCTCATAAATTTTTCCAGAAGAAATTTTAGCTTCATATTCTTGTGCTCTTCTACTCCACATAGATCTTTTAATTTTCGGCTTACTTTTTAATATGGAAATACATTTATTAACTTGATTAATTGTTGCTAGTGGTCTGAGATGAGATTGTTTATTTACTGGCACCATACCATTTGCTTTATCCTTCTCAAATTTTATTACATATGTTTCAACATCAATGCCACCAATATTAATTTTTTTAAATTCAGTAATCTGACCAACTCCATGTTTAGGATAAACAACATAATCTTTTATTTTGTATTCCCTTTTTTCAGTTTCTTGCTTTTTTACTTTCTTAATTTCTGGTTTTACTTCGTTAGTTTTTGAAATTCTTAAGTTATCTACTTTTGGATCAATAGTAGTTTCAGATGGTTTGGATATTTTCTTAGATTTCTTAATTTTAATTTGTGTCTTTTTTAAATTTTTTTTTGTTTTTTTTGAAATTACTTTTTTAGATTTTTTTATATTTATTACCTTTTTAACTTTTACAACTTTTTTTTTTACTACCTTCTTTTTCACTTTTTCGTTGTTCTTACCTTTAAAGATTTTCTTTAAAATATTTTTCGTATTTATTTTTTTCATCTGTATATTTTTCATGATCCGATGGTGGATCTTTTTTTTTGCTTATGTTAGGCCAGATTTCAGAATATTTTGCATTGATCTCTAACCATTTTTCACTTTCAGGTTCAGTATCAGCTTTAATGGCGTCGACTGGACACTCCGGCTCACAAACGCCACAATCTATACACTCATCAGGTTTAATTACAAGCATATTTTTTCCTTCATAAAAGCAATCAACTGGGCAAACATCTACACAAGTAGTGTGCTTACACTTTATACAATTCTCATTTACAATGTATGTCATTTAGAATTTTGTTTTTTTATAGTTTCTTTAATATCTCCCATAGTTTTAGTGTCAATATAAAGTAAACCCGCAAGTCGTCTCATTAAATTTGTTTCATATAAATCAGCGTCCTTATCTGAATAAATGATAGACCATAATGCCTCAATAATTTTTATTTTATTTTCCTTGGGTAAAATTTTTACCTGTTTTGTAAAATCCAAAATTTGATTAGAATTTTGCTCAATTTTTTTAGCGTCTGAAAGTGTTTGTGAAATATTTTCTTTTTTTATACCAAGCTCTTCAAGTGTTTTTTTAATAATTTCCTCTTCATGATTTGTATAATTTTCATCTATTTTAGCTGTATGAATTAATAAAGCACAAACTTTAACAAAAAAATCATTTTTATCTTGATTATTATCTTTCTTAAAAAACATTTATTTACTTAAATTTAAGTCCTTTAATATTCTAAAAGGATTTTCAGCTGATATTTTTTTAGAATGAGCCTTATTATGTTTCTTTTTTGGATTATATTTAAAATATACATCTTTTTCTCTTTCAAATACTTTGTAACTCATTTTATAAAGTAATTTTTTGAAGTTGTCTTTACTACATCCTAACAGATTTAACATTTCGGGTATAATTTTAATTTCACTTTTTTCTTTAGAGTCAGAGTTAATAATTAATACGAATAATCTCTCTAATATATCTATCCTTATAAAAAAATTGTCGAATTTTTCGAAACCACATAATAGCATAAAATTTTTATTTGTATTTTCTTTATCATCTAAAAAATTTAGACCAAAAGTAGGAGGTTTTAAATTGTAATATTTTTGATGATAGTTTTTCCACAACAATGTTCTTAAAGACACCGCTTCTGGTTTTATCAATTCATGTAGAAAAACATGATATCTTCCAAATTTAACTCCAAGCTCCCTAAGAATTTTTCTTTCTTTTTGTTCAAGATTTTTTAAATATTCTGAAACTTGTTCTCTTTTTAGCACTCCATTATTTTCATAAAGTTGGTAAGCTAATGCTTTAATAGAGGAATTATTATCTTTAATATTTTTTAAATCAATTAAGCTTTTTAAAATTGTATTTATTTTAATATTAATCCATTTACTAATATATTCTTCTAATTTTTGTTTTGGGCTTTGGTCTATAGTTTCATCTATTATTAAATCAAAATTTGGACTCAAATAATCACTACCCACAGAAAGTTTTGCTATTGGATATTTAGTCCAATAAATTTTTGAATCTTCTTTAAGCTCAATAAGACCTGTATCTATTATTGATTGAATTCTTCTTTCAAGTTCAGGCCCAATAGACTGTCTTGCGGCCTTTTTTAATGACTTGATATCTGTCTCTAATGCACCTTTTTTTAAATCAAGTTCTAATTTTAAGCCATTAATTTTTCCGATAAATTGATCGTCAATTTTCACATCATTATTTTCTAATATTTCTGTTTTAAATTCCATGTCTTGTTTTAACCCACGTGCAAGCACGCTTGCTCTTTTATCAATAAAAGTTTTAGTAAGCTCTTCATGTAATCTGTCTGAAAGTTTATCTTCTAAATGTTTTGTTTTTTCAATCCAATAATTTTGATTTTCTACCCAATTATTTTTATTTGAAACATATGACCAAGTTCGTACATTTGCAATTCTATTTGATAAAGAATCTACATTTCCCTCTAATTTATCAAGTTTCAAGAGTTGCAATCTCATATAATCTTCAGAAATTAGTCCATTTTTATTTGTTAGAAATTTAAATACATTTCCAATAACTTCGAAATGATTTCCATAAGTCTTTTTTACAAAATCAGGTATTTGACAACATTCCCATAAAAGTTTTAAGTTTTTTATATCGTGCTCTAAATCAAAAATTTTTTGATCTTTTAAAAAATATTTTAATGCTTTTTCATCTTCACATTCATGAACTTTTCTTAACCACTCTACTTGAGGTTTTTCTTCTAAACTTTTGATTAAACTAATTGAATTATTAAAATTAAGATTTGAATTTCTCCAAAATAAAGTTCTAATTTCTTCAAATTTATGATTTTCTAATAATTCTACTTCTTCTGGAGATATTTCTTTACAATCACCAGTGATACCAAAACTTCCATCATTTAAGTATCTGCCAGCTCTTCCTGCGATTTGTCCTATTTCAGCAAGATTTAATCTTCTTAATTTTTTTCCATCAAATTTCCTAACATTTGAAAAATAAACAAAATCTAAATCCATATTTATTCCCATACCAATTGCATCTGTAGCAACTAAAAAATCAACATCTCCAGATTGATATAGTGCAACTTGAGCATTTCTTGTTTTTGGACTTAGTGATCCCATTACAATGGCGGCACCACCTTTCTGTCTTCTTATTAACTCAGCAATGGCATAAACCTCCTCTGCCGAAAATGCAATGATTGCTGTTTTTCTATTAATTCTTGATATTTTTTTATGACCAGCGTAGGTAAGTTTTGATAGTCTTTCTCTATTTATAAATTCAATATCTCCATCTAATTTTGAAATAATATTTTTAATAGTGCTTGACCCCATCAGCATTGTAAGTTTTTCGCCTCTCATGTTTAAAAGTCGATCTGTAAATATATGACCTCTTTCGTGATCAGCACACATTTGGATTTCATCTACACCAACAAACTCCAGACATTTATCAATAGGCATTGACTCAACTGTACATAAAAAATATTTAGCGTTTGGAGGAATTATTTTTTCTTCTCCAGTAATTAATGCAACCTTATCTAAACTTACTTTTTTAATTACTTTGTCATAGACCTCTCTTGCTAACAATCTAAGTGGAAACCCAATCATACCATTCTCAAATGAAAGCATGGTTTCAATAGCAAGATGAGTTTTACCAGTATTAGTTGGACCTAGAACGGCTGTAATTTTATTTTTAGTCATTTCTATCTTTTGTGTTTCTTTTTTTTTACCTACCAGATATTGTTACTGCTAAAGAACAAAAATAGACTAAAACATGATCGAATCGGAGGGTAAAAAGTTCTCATTTTCTTAATAAATTAGGTAAGATTATCATAAATAAGTTTAATTCTATATTAATAAAATAATTTAATGCTAAAAAATTTAGTCAAAAATTTAAGGCCATCCTCTACTCTTTTAATTAATGAAACTTCTAAAAAATTAGAAGATCAAGGTAAGAAAATTTTCAAATTTGGTTTTGGACAATCTCCATTTAAAGTTCCTTATGATGTAATTGAGGAATTAAAAAATAATGCTTATCAAAATAAATATTTACCTATGCAGGGTCTTGAGAAATTAAGAGAAGTTGTTGCAAAATATTCATCTAAAGAGAAAAATTATCACTATAAGTCACATAATGTAATAATTGGGCCTGGATCTAAAGAATTGATGTTTTTGTTACATGTCATTTTTGATGGCGAGATAATATTGCCAGCACCCAGTTGGGTTTCATATGCACCACAAGCTATTTTAGGTAGAAATAAAATTAAAATTCTTCAGACAGAAAGAGAAAAAAACTGGTTTCCCTCTGGAGAACAAATTGAAAAAGTTATTTTACAAGATAAACATAAAAATTATTTACTATTTTTAAATTCACCGAATAATCCATCTGGTCAAGTTTGTGATAAATTAGAAGAAATTTCGGAAATTACCAAAAAGTACAATCTTATAATTCTATCAGATGAAATATATTCAGAATTAACATTTTCAAAAAATTTTAAATCTATTTCAAGTTATTGCCCTGAAAAAACTATTATTAGTACAGGACTTAGCAAATGGTGCGGTGCAGGTGGATGGAGACTTGGTTATTTTGTAATTCCAGATGAATTGAATGATATTAAAAATATGATCAATGTATTAGCAAGTGAAACTTTTTCAGCTGTAAGTGCGCCTATTCAGTATGCAGCAATTAAAGCTTACGAAAATGATCATTCAAATTATATTGAAAAATCAATAAATATTTTGAGTGCGGTTGGTAAATATGTTTTTTCAAATTTAAAGTCAAACAAGGTATTGATCAATGAACCCCAAGGGGGTTTTTATTTGATGCCAGAATTTTTAAATAATAAATTTAAAACTTCATCAGAGATGTGTGACAATATTTTAAAAAATACTGGAGTAGCCCTTTTACCAGGATCAGATTTTGGATTTAAAACAGATAAGATGTTAACAAGATTAAGTTTTACAGACTTTGATGGTCAATTATTTATGGATGCAATTGAAGACAATCAAATCATAAAATATGAAGATATTAAAAAGTATGCACCTAAAATTGTTGAAGGTGTCGATAAATTAAAAAAATGGTCAGAATCCTCATAAAATCTCCCTATACATGTCTCATTATTTGTTGTTAGATTAAACAAATATAAATAACGACATAAAAATATAGAGGGGTAAAAATGAAAAAAATAATCACATCTCTATCGAGTGCTTTACTGATTTTATTTGCATCAATGTCATTATCAACTGTTGCAAAATCAGCAGAGTTCTTCACGATAGGAACAGGCGGACCAACTGGAGTATATTTCCAAACGGGTAACGCTATTTGTAAAATGTTACATAAATCAGCTATCAGCGCTGAACATGGAAGAAAAAAAGGTACAGCAAAAGCTTATAGATGTACCGCGCCATCAACTGGTGGATCAAATTATAATATTGGTCAAATAGCTGCTGGTGAGTTTCAATTTGGTGTAGCGCAATCAGACTGGCAGTATCATGCTGTAAATGGATCAAGTAAATGGGAAGGAAAACAATTTAGCAATTTAAGAGCTGTGTTTTCAGTTCACAACGAACCTTTTCAAATTTGGGCTAGAAAAAAAGCAAAAATTAAAGATTTTGCTGGTTTAAAAGGAAAAGTTGTTAACATAGGAAATCCTGGTTCAGGCCAAAGAGGAACTATGGAAGAACTGATGAAGGCCATGGGTGTTGATAACAGTTTCTTTAAATCAACAACTGAACTTACTTCTTCTGAACAAGTTAAAGCTTTATGTGATGGAAAAATAGATGCTTTTGGTTACTCAGTTGGTTTTCCAAATGGTGCCATGGAACAAGCAGCAACATGTGCAGCTAAAGCATCTCCAATTAATTTAACAGGATCCGAAGTTCAAGGTTTAATTAGTGGTGCCGATTATTATGCACAAGCTGTAATACCTAAGGGAACTTACACAGGTCAGAAAAAAGATGCTACAACTTTTGGTGTGAAAGCGACAGTAGTTACTTCTGCAGATGTTTCTGAGGAACTTGTTTATTTAGTTACAAAAGCTGTTATGGAAAATTTTGATGATTTCAAAAAACAACATCCAGCATTTGGTTTCTTGGAAAAGAAAAACATGATTAAAGATGGTTTATCTGCTCCATTACATCCTGGTGCAATTAAATATTATAAAGAAGCTGGATTAATGTAATCCAATTTTTATAAATTAAAAAGGCCTGGTAATTTTTACCGGGCCTTTTTTTTATGGTATGAATAATTTTAATGAGTGATTCAATTAGTAGTAAAATAAAAAATAAAATAAGTGAAGACCTATCACCAACTAAAAATATTACCGGTTTTCATCTAAAAATTGTTTCAGCAATAGCAATTATATGGTCATTATTTCAACTTTGGTATGCTTCACCATTTCCTTTTATGTTGAATATTGGAATTTTTAAAGGATTACCAGCAAGAGCAATTCATTTAGGTTTTGCTTTAACTTTAGCTTTTTTAATTTACCCAATATCAAAGGATAAGAAAATTTCATTTTTTGATGTTTTAGTAAGTTTTATGGGAGCGATATCGTGTCTTTATATTTATTTTTTTTATGATCAGTTAGTTGATAGAGGAGGTGTACTTTTAAACCTTAGGATAGCAGAAACATTTAATTTTCCATTAGAGTTGATTTTAGGGGGATGTGGAATTTTAATTCTTTTAGAAGCTACAAGAAGGGCAATTGGTTTACCTTTGGTAATTATTGCTAGTTGTTTTTTATTATTTTCATATTTTGGAAGATATGCACCTGAAATAATTTCTCATGGTGGTTTATCTTTAAATAGACTAGTAGGTTTTCAATGGCTTGACCAGGAAGCAATTTTTGGAATTCCTATCGGGGTATCGGTAGATTTTATTTTCTTATTTGTTTTATTTGGTGCTTTACTTGAAACCGCTGGTGGTGGAAAATATTTTTTAGATCTTGCTTTTGCAATGGTTGGAAAAATGCGAGGAGGACCAGCCAAAGCAGCAATATTAGGCTCTGGTATGACTGGATTAATTTCAGGATCTTCAATTGCAAACACAGTAACTACTGGAACTTTCACAATACCCATCATGAAAAAAACTGGTTTTTCAAAAGAAAAAGCTGGTGCTATTGAGGTTTCTTCATCGGTCAATGGTCAAATTATGCCCCCAGTAATGGGAGCAGCAGCATTTGTAATGGCAAGTTTTATTGGTGTAACTTACTTTGAAATAGTTAAACATGCTTTTTTACCAGCAATCATTTCCTATATAGCACTTTTCTATATTTCTCATTTAGAGGCTTTAAAGTTAAATCTTAAGGGAATGGATGACGCAGATGTACCTCATTTAAAGAAAACTTTTTTGTCAGGGATACATTTTTTAATTCCAATTTTTGTATTAATTTATACTTTAGTTTACTTAAGGTTTACCGCTTCTTACTCAATTTTTTATGCAACGATTACTTTGGTTTTAGTCAATTTAATAAATTTGATATTAAAAAATGAAATCAAGATAGATGCTCTTAAAGAATGGTTTAATCAAACAATAGTTGGTTTTGAAAAAGGTGCTCTAAATATGGTTGCTGTTGGTATAGCGATTGCAACAGCAGGAATTATTGTTGGAGCAGTTGGATCTACAGGCTTAAGCACTAATTTAATAATTGTCATAGAATCAATTGCCAAAGATAACGTTACTATATTATTATTTTTAACAATCATTTTATGTTTACTTTTGGGAATGGGTTTACCAACGACTGCAAATTATGTTGTTGTTGCATCTTTAATGGCTACTGTTTTAGTTGATGTTGGAAATGCCTCAGGATTTATTTTTCCTCTAATTGCTGTCCATTTATTTGTCTTTTATTTTGGTCTAATGGCTGATGTAACGCCACCCGTAGGACTTGCTTCTTATGCTGCTGCAGGAATATCTGGTGGAGATCCTTTAAGAACCGGAGTTCAGGCTTTCTGGTATAGTTTAAGAACAGGAATTTTGCCAATCGTATTTTTATTTAACCATGAACTTTTACTTATTGGTATTGAAAATATTTGGCATGGATTGACTGTAATTATAACCTCTTTAATTGGAATTTTGGTTTTTACCTCAGCCACCCAAGGTTGGTTTATTAATAAACTTAAATGGTATGAAATAATTATATTTTTAGTTATTTCTATTTCTTTGTTATCACCTGAGTTTGCTTTAAATAAATTTTATCCAAAATATAACTATAAGGATATTTTTCAAATAAATTTAGAAAAATTTGACTCAAAAAAAGAAATTCAAATTAAAATAACAAGACCTAGTTTGTATGGAGATAGATACAAATTGTTTGAGATATCAAAAAATACTTTTGATGCTCAATTTACTTTAGAAGATTATGGAATTACTTTGTCAAAACAGGATGATAAAATTATAGTTGATAATTTAAAATGGAATGGACATGCAAAAAAAAGTGGTTTTGAAATGGGAGACTATATAACTGAATTTAAAATCGAAAATTCAGAAAGACCATCAAAAAATATCATTTATCCTATAGCAATATTACTGCTAGTGATTTTTGGCTACTTAAACTCAAGAAGAGAAGAGTAAAATTACCCACCAGGTCCTAAATCAGATGGCTTTATTTTTAAAATTTTCCATACACCGGAAGCAGAAGTAATTATTTTATCATTACATTTTAGTTCACAAAATAAAAAGATAAGAGTATTTGTTTTTTTTAAAATTTTTGTATATCCAATAATTTCATCTCCAACTTTTGAAGCACCAATAAATTTTATATCTAAGGAAATAGTAACACATGGAGCATTTCCTGCAGTTCTATGTGCTGCTGTTCCAGCACCTGCATCTATTAATGCAGATAAATAGCCTCCGTGAGTTATTTCTGCAGCATTTAAATGATTTTCATTAATTATAGATTTAAATTCGTATTCATTTTCTGAAATAGTTCTAAATAAAACACCCCCGTTGTGTTTCATAAATCCAGGTTTAATACTTATTTGTTCAAATTTGCTGCTCATAATTTTTTATAATACAAAAGTTAAAATTAATAAAATAATTAAAATAATTATAAAAAAATAAATTACTGATTTTTGTAAAGATGCTTTTAAAAGCCAATTAAACATATTTTTTACTTTTTTGGTGGACCGCCCAGAACTCGAATCTGGAATCTCCCGGTTCGTAGCCGAGCGCCTTATCCAATTTGGCCAGCGGTCCATTTTAATAATTTATTCCATATATCAAAGTTTTTGATGTAATTTAACTTATATAATATTATGTTGATCAATCTATGAGCAAAAACTCCAATGATGTTGTAATTATATCAGCACTAAGAACCCCAATTGGAAGGTACAAAGGTTCTTTAAAAAATCTTAGTGCATCAAAATTAGGATCAATAGTAATTAAAGAAGTAATTTATAAATCAAAATTAGATATTGAGGAGATTGATGAGGTAATCATGGGGCATGTTTTAACTTCTGGACTTGGTCAAAACCCTGCAAGACAAGCTTCAATTGGTGCTGGAGTACCAGTTTCTAAACCTGCTCATATTATTAATCAAGTTTGTGGATCTGGATTAAGATCTGTTGTATCAGCATATCAATCAATTAGTTTAGGAGAAAATCAAATTGTTATTGCAGGTGGGCAAGAAAATATGTCAAGAGCCACTCATGCAATTTATTATAGAGAAGATAAAAAATTTTCTGAAACTAAATTAGTAGACACCATGATAAAAGATGGTCTATTAGATTCATTTAATGATTATCATATGGGTGTCACAGCTGAGAATGTTGCTGAGAAATATAAAATTTCAAGAGATGAACAAGATAATTTTTCTTTAAATTCTCAGAAAAAAACAGAAAAAGCTTATAGTAAAAATAAATTTAAAGATGAATTAATTAAATTACAAATTCAAGATGGAGATAAAAAATTCGTTTTTGAAAAAGATGAGCATCCTAGGAATAATTTAAAAATTGATGATTTAAAAAAGTTAAAAACAGTTTTTAAGGAAAATGGAACCGTTACACCTGGTAATTCTTCTGGTATAAATGATGGCGCAGCTGCTTTAGTGTTAATGTCTAGAGAAGAAGCTGATAAAAAATCTTTAGAGTCACTAGTTAAAATTACTTCTTGGGCAACTTGTGGCGTTGAGCCTTCATTAATGGGACTTGGACCAATACCTTCAATTAAAAAAGCATTGTCTAAAGCGAAATGGAAACTAGAGGAGGTTGATTTATTTGAAATAAATGAAGCATTTGCAGCTCAAAGTATTGCAGTAATTAAAGAATTAAAAATTCCTGAGCAAAAAGTTAACGTTAATGGGGGCGCAATTGCGTTAGGTCACCCGATAGGTGCTTCTGGATCGAGAATTTTGGTTACCCTTATTCATGAAATGATTAAGCAAGATAAAAAAAAAGGTTGTGCGGCACTCTGCATAGGTGGCGGAATGGGAATAGCTATGTGCATTGAGAGAAGCTAAAAAGCTTATATTTCATTTATTTTTTGTATAATAAAAATAAAAGATTAACAAAAAAAACCTTATTAATATGATAAAATAATCCAATAATGTTTTTTTTGGGTATATAAAAAGTTTTAAATAATGAGCGAAAAATTACTTGTTCCCGACATTGGTGATTTTGAAAATGTTGAGGTTATAGAGATACTTGTAAAACCAGGTGATCAAATTGAAAAAAATGATCCTATAGTCACGATTGAAAGTGATAAATCTAGTGTTGAGATACCTTCAATAGTAGCTGGAAAAGTAGATAACATAAAAGTAAAAGTTGGTGATAAAGTTTCTAAAGGAGACTTGTTGTTAAATCTTACATTATCATCAAAAATATCATCGGAAAGTTCTCTTCCAAAAGATACAGAAAATATAATTAAACAAGCTGAGGAAGCAATGGTTCAAAGAAATGAACAAAAAAAAAATATTTCTGAACCAGTAGTAGAAAAAAAACACTCTACAATTCAAGTCGTTAAGGGTTCAGATATCGACCCTATGGAAACTCAAGACTGGTTAGAATCTTTATCCGCAGTAATATCTAAAGATGGAAATCAAAGAGCTCATTTTTTAATAAAAGAATTGATCAATAAAGCTTATCGTGAAGGGGCTAATATACCATATACACAAAATACTCCGTATATAAATACAATTCCTCCAGAGGCTGAAGTCAAATCTAATGGTGATCAAAATATTGAGAGAAGAATAAGATCACTAATTAGATGGAACGCTGCAGCCATGGTTGTTAGAGCAAACAAAAAGTTTCCAGAGCTTGGTGGTCATATAGGGACATTTGCATCTGCTGCTACTTTGTATGATGTAGGTATGAATCATTTTTGGAGAGCTAAAAATCAAAAATTTGGTGGGGATTTAATTTATTTTCAAGGTCATAGTGCTCCTGGTATGTATGCAAGGGCATATTTAGAGGGTAGATTAAATGAAAAACAATTAGATAGTTTTAGACAGGAAGTTAAACCTGGTGGCCTATCCTCTTATCCTCATCCATGGTTAATGCCAAAGTTTTGGCAGTTTCCTACAGTATCAATGGGGTTAGGTCCCATGCTCGCTATTTATCAAGCAAGGTATATGAAATATTTAATTAATCGAGGTTTAATTAAAGATGAAGGAAGAAAGGTGTGGGCCTTTTTAGGTGATGGGGAGATGGACGAGCCTGAGTCAATGGGAGCCATAGGATTAGCTGCAAGAGAAAACTTAGACAACTTAATATTTGTGATTAATTGTAATCTCCAAAGATTGGACGGGCCCGTAAGAGGTAACGGGAAAATTATTCAAGAGCTTGAAGGAAGTTTTAGAGGGTCAGGTTGGAATGTAATTAAAGTTATTTGGGGGTCATATTGGGATTCATTAATTGCTAATGATAAATCTGGACATTTAGTGAAAGCTATGAATGAGACAGTAGATGGTGAATATCAGGCAATGAAAGCAAGAGATGGTGCCTATGTTAGAGAAAAATTTTTTGGAAAATACCCGGAAGCACTAGAATTAGTATCAAGTATGTCAGATACAGATATTTGGAGACTTAATAGAGGTGGACATGATCCTCATAAAGTATTTGCTGCCTATGACAAAGCAACTAAACATGAAGGAACTCCAACAGTTATTATTGCAAAAACTATTAAAGGTTATGGAATGGGTAAATCAGGAGAAAGTGTAAATACTACTCATCAAACTAAAAAATTAGATGTTGATGATTTAATGTATTACAGGGATCGATTTGATGTTCCTTTAACTGATAATCAGGTTAGAAATATAGAATATTTTAGACCCGAAGAAAAGTCTCCAGAAATAAAATATATTAAAGAAAGAAGAATTAAATTAGGTGGATATTTACCTGAACGTTCAACCTTTGCTAAACCAATCAAAACGCCTTCAAAAGATATTTTCGATTTCATGAAAGTATCGACTGGTGAAAAAGAAATGTCTACGACTATGGCTTTGGTTAGAATGTTGACAAACTTATTAAGGGATAAAAATATATCTCCTAGGCTAGTTCCTATTATTCCTGATGAAGCAAGAACATTTGGAATGGAAGGATTTTTTAAAAAAATAGGAATTTATGCTCATGAAGGACAAAAATATGAACCTGAAGATTCAGCTCAGTTAAGTTCATACAGAGAAGATAAAAGTGGTCAAGTTTTAGAGGAAGGTATCAATGAAGCTGGTGCTATGTCTTCATGGATCGCTGCTGCCACTGCATATACCAATCATGATATTGAAATGATACCAATTTATATCTTTTATTCAATGTTTGGATTTCAAAGAGTAGGGGATTTAGCTTGGGCTGCTGGAGATAGTCAGGCAAGAGGATTTTTGATAGGTGCAACCGCTGGAAGGACAACGCTAGCTGGAGAGGGATTACAACATCAGGATGGACACAGTCATTTGATTGCATCTACTATTCCAAATTGTGTTACTTACGATCCTACATTTCATTATGAATTAGCTGTCATCTTTCGAGAAGGTTTAAGAAGAATGCACGAGAAAAATGAGAAAGTTTTTTATTATATTACAACAATGAATGAAAATTATTCACACCCAGAAATACCCAAAGATAAGAATTGTGAAGAGGGTATTTTAAAGGGTATGTATAAAATAAAAGAGTTTAATAAATACAAAAAAACTAAAATTCAACTCTTAGGATCAGGTGCAATATTAAGAGAAATGATTTTAGCCGCAGAAATTCTACAAAATAATTATCAAATTGATAGTGATATATGGAGTGTAACGAGTTTTAATGAATTAAGAAAAGATGGAATGGAAGTGGAAAGGTACAATCTTTTAAACCCTGATAAAGAGCCTAAAAAATCTTATGTGGAGCAATGTTTAGGTAAAACTGAAGGCCCAATAATGGCTGCATCTGATTATATGAGAATGAATTCTGATCAAATCAGACCTTATACTAATAAAAGCTTTTATTCATTAGGTACAGACGGTTTTGGAAGAAGTGATACAAGGAAAAATTTAAGAAAATTTTTTGAATTAGATAAAGAACATTTGGTAGCGTATGGTTTAAGTGTTTTGGCAAAAGAACAACTTATAGCCTCCAAACATGCGAAAGACGCAATGAAGAAGTATAATATTGACACTAGAAAACCAATGCCAACAAAATTATAAAATGTCAGAAACCGAGATAAAAGTCCCGAATATTGGAGATTTTAAAGATGTCGAGGTAATAGAGGTATTAGTTACTGAAGGTCAATTAATTAAAAAAAATGATGCTTTAATAACAATTGAAAGCGATAAATCTAGCGTAGAAATACCTTCAAATTTAGAGGGTAAAATTACAAATTTAAAAATTAAAGTTGGTGATAAAGTTTCCGAGGGTGATTTGATTTTAACTATAGAGAGAAGTGCGGAAGTTAAAAAAGAGGAAGTTAAGGAAAAAATAGAAATTCAAAAAGAGTTTAAAAAAACCAAGATAATTAGTCCTGAAACTCAAAAAAAAACTATTTATACAAAAAAAGTTTCAGATATTTCTTCTGCAAGTCCAAAAGTAAGAAAATTTGCCAGAGAACTTGGTGTGGATATTAATCAAGTAGTTGGTAGTCAGAAAGATGGAAGAGTTATTGAAGATGATGTTAAAAAATTTGTTTCATTTAATACAAAAAACAATGTTGTAGTAAAAAATGATAAACCTAATAAAATTAAAAATGAATTTGAACATTCTGATTTTGGTGAAACGGAAATTAAGGACATACCAAGAGTTAAAAAATTGTCATCAAAATATCTTTCGTATTCTTGGAACACAATTCCTCATGTAACAAATCATGATGAAGCTGATATAACTGAAATGGAAAGTTTCAGAACCTCATTAACAGATACCTACACCGGAGAAAAAATTAAAATTACACCTCTGGCCTTTATAATAAAGGCTTTAGTATCATCCTTAAAAAAATTTCCCAGTTTTAATTCATCTATCGATGAAATTGATAGTGGAAAAATGACCTTAAAAAAATATTACCATATTGGAATAGCTGTTGATACACCAAATGGATTAATGGTTCCAAAAATAAGGAATGCAAATAATAAAAAAATTTCTCTTATAAGCAAAGAGTTAAAAGAAGTAAGTGAACTTTGTAGAAATTTGAAAATAGATAAAAAAGAATTATTTGGTGGTTCAATGACAATTACTAGCTTAGGTGGTATAGGGGGTTCATTTTTCACTCCAATTATAAATTACCCTGAAGTAGCTATTTTGGGGGTTGGCAGATCGCAAAAAAAACAAATATTTTTAGGAAATAAATTTCAAACAAGGATAATGTTGCCAATCTCATTATCATATGATCATAGAATTATTGATGGCGCAGAGGCTGCTAGATTTAATAATGACTTAAAAGAAAATTTGGGTAAAAATTTTGCTTATAAACTTGCGGTCTAAATAAACATGTCTAAATCTATTTCACTATTCAGTGCTCTATTGTGTACTTTTATTTGGGGAACAACTTTTATAGCTCAAGATACAGGTATGGATAATATAGGTCCTTTCACATTTAATGCTGTCAGATTTTTTGTGGGATTCCTAGCTATCCTACCTCTTGTTCTTTTATTTGAAGTAAAGAAAATTAAGACTGAACTTAAGTTAGATAAAAAAACTTTTATTATTTTTTCTTTTTTAATTGGCCTTTCTCTTTTTTTAGGATCTGCTTTGCAACAAGTAGCCTTACTTTATACAGATATTGCAAATGCAGCTTTTTTTACAATTTTTTATGTTCCTATGGTTCCAATAATCATTTTTCTATTTATCAAAAAAAAATTACATTGGAGTGTATGGCCTTCAGTTGTGTTGTGTTTAATAGGAGGATATTTATTGACTAATTTTCATGACGCGACCGTAAGGCTTGGTGACACCCTGGTTATTTTGGGAGCATTGTTTTGGAGTACACATATAATTTTTACGGGAATTATAGTAACCAAATACAATCTTCCTTTAACTCTTGGAGCTGTTCAAACTTTTATCGTAGCTTTTTTTTCTTACATAACTGCAATAATTTATGAAGAATTTATTTATAATAATATTCTAATGGAAATTTATTCCATCTTATATGCAGGAATACTTTCAGGTGGGTTTGCTTTTGTTTTACAAATTTATGCTCAAAAAAATATCACACCAGCTCCTGCAGCAATAATTTTTTCTCTTGAGGGTGTTTTTGCAACGATAGCAGCATGGTTTATTTTAAATCAAATTTTAGATATAAATAATTTACTAGGATGTTTCTTTATCTTATGTGGTGTACTATTATCTCAATTACTTCCTTTAATTAAAAAAAGGATCTAATAAATTAGACTAAATAAAATTATACTTATTACAATTCTATAAATTACGAATAAATTCATTGAAAATCTATTAATATAAATTAGGAAAAATTTAACTGTCAGAAAAGAAAAAATAAAAGATGATACTATTGCAATTACAATTAAATAATTAATTTCAATTGGTTGATTTAAAATATCTTTCATACTGAGTATACTTGCTCCAGCTAGTGCTGGAATTGAAAGTAAAAATGATATTTTACTTGAGTCTACTCTGTTAAATTTTAAAATTCTTGAAGCAGTTATTGTAATCCCTGCCCTGCTTACTCCAGGAACAAGAGAAATTACCTGAAAAATACCTATAAATAATATTAGTTTAAAATTTAGGTTAGTAGAAATTTTTTTATCAAACCTACTCCTATCAGCAATAAATAATATGATACCAAATATTAATGTGGACCATGCAATAACTTTTATATTTCTCAAATTATATATTAGACCTGTGGAATATAAAATGTACCCAACGATTATAAGTGGTATTGATCCAAGAATAATTAAACTAATTAATCTTTTATTATTTCGAACATCGAATAGTTCGTCTTTAAAAAAATAAATTATAGCCATCAAAGATCCCAGGTGAAGGCTTACATCTATTAAAAGGGAGCCCGATTTAAAATTGTATAAACTCGATACTAATATTAAGTGAGCCGATGAACTGACTGGTATAAATTCTGATATACCTTGAATTGCAGATAGAATGATAATTTCTATAATATTTTGAAGCATCGAGTCTTCGTAACTTAAAAAAATGGCATTTCAAACACTTCGATTCATTCATATTAGATATGCAAAAATTGAAAATATTATATTTTACGGTATTTAATGCAAATAATTGGTCATAATTATTGACCTAAATAATTCTTTTACTAATAAAAACAATGTATATTTTGCTCTAAATTAAAAATAAAAATGACTGATAAAATGCTTAAATTTGTTCAAATAGGTCAACAAACACCACCTAAAAGAGAAGTTGAAACTCGTAAAGACGATTTCAAGGAAATCTACGACGAGTTTATTAATCGAAAAGCTCAAGAACAATCTAGCAGATGTTCACAGTGTGGAGTTCCCTTTTGCCAAGTTCATTGTCCTTTAAGTAATAACATTCCTGATTGGCTTAAATTAACTGCAGAAGGAAGATTAAAAGAAGCTTATGAATTATCTCAAAGTACAAATAATATGCCCGAAGTTTGTGGAAGAATATGTCCACAAGATAGACTGTGCGAAGGAAATTGTGTGATCGAACAGTCTGGTCATGGAACCGTTACCATTGGCTCAATGGAAAAATACATAACTGATAATGCCTGGGCCAAAGGTTGGGTTAAGCCAATTTCTGTTAAATTTGAAAAAGACCAGAGTGTAGGAATTATTGGAGCAGGTCCAGCTGGGTTAGCTGCAGCAGAGCAATTAAGAAAAAATGGATATAAAATTACTGTATATGATCGATATGATAGAGCTGGTGGTTTATTAATTTATGGAATACCAGGTTTTAAATTAGAAAAACATATTGTTGAAAGGAGAACAAAACTTTTAAAAGATGGTGGGATTGAATTTGTTCAAAATTTTGAAGTTGGTAAAGACGCAACGCTAGACCAATTAAGAAAAAAACACGATGCAATTCTTATAGCAACAGGAGTTTACAAACCAAGAGAGGTTGAATTACCAGGAAACGACTTAGACAATATTTTTCCTGCTATGGAATTTTTGACTGCATCAAATAAAAAAGGCCTAGGAGATAAAGTTGAATTATTTGACAAAGGAATTTTAAATGCAGAAGGTAAAGATGTTGTAGTAATTGGTGGTGGAGACACAGCAATGGATTGTGTAAGAACATCAGTAAGACAAAAAGCAAAATCTGTAAAATGTCTGTATAGAAGAGATAAAGAGAACATGCCTGGTTCATCAAGAGAAGTTTCTAATGCTGAAGAAGAAGGTATTGAATTTGTTTGGTTATCAAGCCCTAAAGAATTTAAAGGAAAAAATAAAGTTGAGAGTTTAATTGTTGATCAAATTCAATTAGGAGAACCAGATGAGTCAGGAAGAAGAAAGCCTGAGGTAAAAGAAGGTTCTGAATATGAGATTAAAGCAGATATGGTAATTAAAGCACTTGGTTTTGATCCAGAAGATTTACCAAACTTATTTGATGCTAAAGAACTCCAGGTAACTAAATGGGGCACAATAAAAACTGACTTTGACACAATGGAAACAAACTTAAAAGGAGTATTTGCAGCTGGAGATATTGTAAGAGGTGCATCATTGGTTGTTTGGGCTATCAAAGATGGGAGAGATGCCGCAGCAGCAATAAAAATTCATTTAGAGGAAGTGGAAATAAAAAAATCAGAAGTGGCTTAATGAAAAATTATAATAAAAATTTAAAATTACTCACTAAAAATCACGTTTATTCAAAAGAAATGGAACATGATGCATGTGGGGTTGGTGCGATTGTTTCTACCGAGGGTAAAAAATCTAGAATCATTGTTGAGTATGGAATTGAAGCTTTAAAAGCTGTGTGGCATAGAGGAGCTGTTGATGCTGATGGAAAAACAGGAGACGGCGCAGGCATACACTTAGAAATACCAAAAGATTTTTTTATAGAAAAAATCGAAGTTACGGGTCATGATTATGACAATTCTGAGATATGCGTTGGAATGATTTTTCTTCCAAGAAATGATTATTCAGCACAGGAAAGTTGCAAAACTATTGTTGAAAGTGAATTAACTAAAAATAATTTTAGTATCTATGGTTGGAGACAGGTTCCAGTTAATCCTAAAATTTTAGGACAAAAAGCTTTACAGACAATGCCAGAAATTATGCAAGTTCTATTTAAATCTAATGATAAAAATTTGCTTGATAAAGAACTCGAGAGAAAGATTTATGAGACTAGAAAAAAAATTGAGAATAAAGCATTTCAATTATCTTTAAATAATTTTTATATTTGTTCTATAAGTGCTAAGTCAATAATCTATAAGGGTTTGTATTTAGCTGAAGGTATCTCTGATTTCTATTTGGATCTTAAAGATAAAAGATTTGAATCAAGATATGCAATTTTTCATCAAAGATTTTCAACTAATACTGCTCCAAGTTGGAGTTTGGCTCAACCATTTAGAGCTATAGCGCATAATGGTGAAATAAACACTTATAAAGGAAATAAAAATTGGATGCGTGTACATGAACAAGAAATGAGCAGTCCATTATTCGAAAGTGTAGAAAATTTAAAACCAGTTATACAAAAAGGTGTATCAGACTCCGCAGCACTAGATAATGTTTTTGAGTTATTAAATAAATCTGGTAAGCCTGCACCTTTGGCAAAACTTATGTTAGTCCCAGACGCCTGGTCTAAGAAAAATAAAACACTTCAAAGAAATCATCAACAATTATTTAATTTTTTAAATAGCACAATGGAACCTTGGGATGGACCAGCCGCTATTGCAGCTACTGATAATGAATGGGTGATTGCAGCAAATGACAGAAATGGTTTGAGGCCGCTTCGATATGCAATAACTAAAGATAAACTACTTTTTGCTGGATCCGAAACTGGAATGATTGAACTAAATGAAAAGAAAATTGTTTCCAAAGGAAGACTAGGACCTGGAGAAATAATAGGAGTAAGAATTGAAAAAGGAAAAGTATTTTCAAATAAAGATATTAAAGATTACTTAGCGAAAGAATTTAAGCATTTTAATTCTCAAATTATAGACTTAGACGAAAAATTACGAATTTCCAATGAGAAACAGAGCTTTGAGGGCGAAGCATTAAGAAGAAGACAATACACATTTGGCATAAGTCTTGAAGATTTAGAGTTAATTTTACATCCTATGGCAGAGGATGCCAAAGAAGCAACCGGTTCAATGGGAGATGATACACCTCTAGCAGTATTATCTGATAAATACAGACCACTTTATCATTTTTTTAGACAGAATTTTAGTCAAGTAACTAATCCACCAATAGACTCTCTTAGGGAAAACAAAGTAATGAGTCTTAAAACTCGTTTTGGGAATTTAGGAAATATTTTAGATTTTGATACTTTAACTAAAGAAAATATTTATGTTTTAAACAGTCCAGTTTTGTCAAACTCTCAATTTGATAAATTCATAAATTTTTTTGGTAAAAATTCTTTAACTATAGATTGTACTTTTTCTAGCGATGAAAATTTATCTCTAGCCATAAAAAGAATTGAAAAAGAGGCCGAAATAGCAGTTAGGCAAGGTATAACTCAATTAATTCTAAGTGATAAAGACTTATCAGAAAATAAATTACCTATTCCAATGCTATTAAGTGTTGGCGCAATAAATACCTTTTTGATTAATAAAAAACTTAGAGGATACGTTTCAATCAATGTTCAATCTGGTGAGGTATTAGATACACATTCTTTTGCAACGCTCATAGGTGTCGGTGCAACAACAGTCAACCCATATTTGGCTTTTGATAGCTTATACCACAGACATGAAAAAAAACTATTTGGCCAATTTAGTTTTGATGAATGTGTTGAAAGATATATTAAATCTGTAAATGCGGGACTGTTAAAGATAATGTCAAAAATGGGTATTTCAGTTTTAAGTTCATACAGAGGAGGATGTAATTTTGAAACTGTAGGTCTAAGCCGAACAATTGTAAGTGATTATTTTCCAGGAGTTGTCTCAAAGATTTCTGGAATAGGATTAACCGGTATAGAAAAAAAAATAAGAGCAATTCATAAAGAAGCTTTTGAAAGTTCAGAAACTATTTTACCAATTGGCGGTATATATCGGTATAGAAAAAATGGTGAGACACATCAATATCAAGGAAGACTTATACATTTATTGCAAAGTGCTGTTAGCTTAAATTCATACAAGGCATATAAAAAATATGCTGAAGGAATTTATAATTTACCTCCAATAAATTTAAGAGATTTAATTGATTTTAGAAAAAAGAAATTAGGATCATCAATTGAATTAAATGAAGTGGAGCCAATACAAAATATACTAAAGAGATTTGGAAGTGGAAGTATGTCTCATGGAGCATTATCCAAAGAGGCTCATGAGACTTTAGCAATGGGTATGAATAGAATTAAAGGTGCATCTTGTAGTGGAGAAGGTGGTGAAGCTGAGGAAAGATTTAAGATTATGAAAAATGGAGATAGTGCAAACTCAAGAGTAAAACAAATAGCTTCAGCAAGATTTGGGGTGACAATTAATTATTTAAATAATTGTAATGAAATAGAAATAAAAATTGCTCAAGGAGCTAAACCGGGAGAAGGAGGTCAACTTCCAGGTTTCAAAGTAACAGAAGAAATCGCAAAATTAAGACATTCAACTCCTGGAGTTACACTTATATCTCCTCCTCCACATCACGATATTTATTCAATAGAAGACCTAGCCCAACTAATTTATGATTTAAAGCAAATTAATCCTAAAGCTCGTGTTGGGGTTAAATTAGTTGCATCTTCTGGAGTTGGAACTATTGCTGCCGGTGTAGCTAAAGCAGAAGCGGATATAATATTAATTTCTGGACACAATGGAGGAACCGGGGCAACGCCACAAACAAGCGTTAAATACGTAGGTATACCATGGGAGATGGGTCTTACTGAGGCCAATCAAGTCCTAACTTTAAATAATCTTAGACATAAAGTTACTTTAAGAACTGATGGCGGAATCAAAACCGGTAGGGATGTTGTTATAGCTGCAATGATGGGTGCTGAGGAATACGGTGTTGCTACTACAGCTTTAGTAGCCATGGGATGTATAATGGTTAGACAATGTCATTCAAATACGTGTCCAGTTGGAGTATGCACCCAAGATGAAAAATTAAGAGAAAAGTTTACAGGAACTCCAGACAAAGTCGTAAATTTGTTTACCTTTATAGCGTCTGAGGTTAGAGAGATACTCGCTGAATTAGGATTTAAGTCACTGAATGATATAATTGGTAGAACAGATTTATTAATGCAAGTTAATAAGGCATCTCCAAATTTAGATGATTTAGATTTAAACCCATTATTTGTTCAGGCAGACCCAGGAAATAATAAAAGATATTGTGCAAACCCAGGTATTAATAAGGTTCCCGATACTTTAGATCAAAAAATTTGGCCAGAAATTGAAAATGCTTTAGATAACTCACAAAAAATTGAAAAAGAATATTTGATTAAAAATACTAACAGAGCAGTAGGAACTAGAATTTCTCATCACCTTTATAAAAAGTATGGGTATGAAAAGTTAGATGAAAATTTTTTAACACTTAATTTTAAGGGATCAGCAGGACAATCATTTGGGGCCTTTTCTTCAAAAGGTTTGAAGCTCGTCCTTAAAGGAGATGCTAATGATTATGTAGGTAAGGGCTTATCAGGTGCAACTATAACAATTAAACTCTCAGATGAAAGTAATTTAATTTCTAATGAAAATACTATTATTGGTAATACTGTTTTATATGGAGCTACATCAGGAAAACTTTTTGCAGCTGGTTTAGCTGGAGACAGATTTGCAGTAAGAAATTCTGGTGCGACCACAGTCATTGAAGGGTGTGACTCTAACGGTTGCGAATATATGACAGGAGGTACAGTCGTAATATTAGGTGAGGTAGGAGATAATTTTGCAGCTGGTATGACAGGTGGAATGGCATTTATTTATGATAAAACTCTTCAATTTGAAAAAAAAGTAAATCCAGACTCAGTAATATGGCAAAATGTTGATACGGATTACTGGAAGACATATTTAAAAAAATTAGTTATTGAACACTTAAATGAAACTGGTTCTGAATTATCAAGAAAAATAATTAAAAATTACGAAGAAGAAATTAATAATTTTGTTCAAGTTTGTCCTAAAGAGATGTTAAATAAATTAAAAAACCCAATCAGTTTCAAAAAAGATGTAAAAAAGGTAAGTTAGATCAATAATGTGAGTTCATTTAAAATTATCTTTAACCATTTCTTATTTGATAAACTGTGATCACCTTTTTTTATAATATTCAGACTTTTCCTAGCTTTTGGAAATAGTTTTAAAACTTTTCTTGAGTATGAGACAGGGACTACATCATCTTTCTCACCGTGTACCATCGTTACTTTAATACTTGAATTAATTTTTTTATTTAAAACTTTGTTTTTTCTTCCATCTTTTATCAATTGAAGTGTAATTGGATATTCATAATTCCCGTGTTTTAAATGGCAAATACCTTTTTTTTTTGTTTCTTCTTTCATTTTTTTTGTAAACTTTTTCCACATTAAGTTTTCTAAAAATTCAGGAGCCGCCCCTATTCCTAAAAATCCTTTAATTTGTTTTTTGAAAATTTTAAATTGATTAAGTGATATCCATGCACCCATACTCGATCCTATTAAGATGAAATCTTCTTTTTTTACGAATTTTTTAATTAAAATTGATGTTTCTTTACTCCATTTTGAGATATTTCCATTAATAAATTTACCAGACGATTTTCCATGACCAGAATATTCTAATGCTAAAAAACTTATTTTATTTTTTTTTGCAAATTTTAAAAAAGCATTAGGTTTTGCTCCTTCGAGATCTGACATGAAACCATGTAAAAAAACTAAAAATTGAGAATTATCGAAAAGTTTTAAAATATATCTGATTTTCTTTGTATTTGATATTTTTTGAAATTTGAAATATGCCATAATCGTTTATATGTTTTGTCTAATAATATATAATCATATCAAATGTCATCTAATTTAAAAGTTTTACAGGTAATACCAAAATTAGGTTATGGGGGAGCTGAAACAGGTTGCTATGATATAGCACACTATCTACCAGAAAATAATTGCAAGTCTTTTATAGCGACAAGTGGTGGTGAATTGCTAAAATATGTTGATAAAAAAAAGGTAAAGGTTTTTAGATTACCATTGCAAAGTAAAAATCCATTAATAATTTTGATAAATGCTATAATTTTAACTTTAATAATTTTACTTAATAACATCTCAATAGTGCATGCTAGAAGTAGAGCCCCGGCCTGGTCCTGTTTGTTAGCAACAAAATTGACGGGGAGGAAATTTGTTACAACATTTCATGGGACATATAATTTTAAGAGCGATATAAAAAGAATATACAATTCAGTAATGATAAGATCAGATTTGATTATTGCTGGATCAAATTTTATTTTCTCTCACATTAAACAAAATTATTCAAAGTATTTAAATGATAAAAAAAAATTAATGGTTATTTTTAGAGGAATAAATATTGATTATTTTGATCCAACAACCAAAATCGAGAATGACGAAAACAAATTGTTAAACAAATGGGATATTGATAAAAATAAAAAAATTATCCTATTACCTGGTAGATTAACATCATGGAAAGGACAGGAAGTTTTTATTGAGGCAATTAATTTGGTTAATATAGAATTAGGTTATGAATCATTCTATGCAGTTATTCTTGGAAGCGATCAAGGCAGAGATTTATATAAAAAAAAGCTAATTAGACTTTCAGAACAATACAGATTAACAAAACAAATAAGATTTATAGATCATTGTAAAGATATGGCTTTAGCTTATAAAATTTCAGATATTGTAGTTTCGGCTTCAATTGAACCTGAGGCGTTCGGAAGAGTTGCGGTAGAGGCACAATCAATGGAAAAACCAATTATTGCAAGTAATATTGGTGGCTCCAATGAAACAATAATTGATGAAAAAACAGGTTTTTTATATGAGGCAGGAAATGCTAAATCATTAAGTAATAAAATTTTAAGAATTATTAATATGGATGAAAATCTTTTAAAATCGATTGGTAGTAAAGGAAGAAAAAACGTTGTTGAAAAATTTAATGTTGAAAAAATGTGCTTTTCTACTTATTCAGAGTATAAAAGATTATTAAATTAAATGCCTATTATTAAATTGCCAGATGGAAATAGCATTGATTTCCCTAAAAAAGTTACAGGATTAGAAGTAGCTGAAAAAATCAGTAAATCTCTTGCAAAACAAGCGCTTGTAATGAGTGTAGATGGCGAGTTAAAAGATTTATATTTTGAAATTAATATTGACTGTTCAGTTAAAATTTTTACTGCAAAAGATCATGAGGGCTTAGAAGTTATCAGGCATGATACGGCACATATTATGGCGATGGCTGTTCAAGAACTATATCCTGGCACTCAAGTGACCATTGGACCAGTAATAGAAAATGGTTTTTACTATGACTTTGCTAGAAAAGAGCCTTTTACAAAAGATGATCTTGAAAATATTGAAAAAAGAATGTCAGAAATAATTGATAGAGATGTAAAAACAAGAAGAGAAGTTTGGGATAGAGAAAAGGCAATAAAACATTTTATAAAAATTGGAGAAAAATATAAAGCTGAAATAATTGAAAGTATTCCAAAATCTGAGGAACTTTCGATATATCATCATGGAGATACTTGGCACGATTTATGCAGGGGGCCGCATTTATTATCCTCTGGTAAAATAGGTAAAGCCTTCAAATTGATGAAAGTGTCAGGAGCATATTGGAGAGGAGACTCTAATAATGAAATGCTTCAAAGAATTTATGGAACAGGTTGGGCAACTAAGAAAGAATTAGATGATTATCTTGAAAGAATTGAAGAGGCTGAAAAAAGAGATCATAGAAAATTAGGTAAGGAAATGGATTTATTTCATTTTAGAGAAGAAAGTCCAGGTGTAGTTTTTTGGCATGAGAAAGGGTGGGCTTTATTTCAAAAATTAATTAATTACATGAGAATAAGACAAGATGCAGCTGGTTACAAAGAGGTAAATACTCCAGAGATATTAGATAGACAATTGTGGGAAAAGTCTGGGCACTGGGAAAAATATGGAGAAAATATGTATACCTCAGAAACTCCAGATGAAAAAGTTTTTGCAATAAAACCTATGAATTGTCCTGGACATATTCAAGTATTTAACCAAGGCTTAAAAAGCTATCGAGATCTACCTTTGCGTATTACAGAATTTGGAAAAGTTCATAGGTATGAACCATCAGGAGCGCTACATGGGCTTTTAAGGGTAAGAGCGTTTACCCAAGATGATGCCCATATATTCTGTTCTGAAGATCAAATTACTAGTGAATGTTTAGAGGTAACCAATTTAATTTTAGATATTTATAAAGATCTAGGTTTTGAAAATGTAATTCTTAAATATGCAGATAGACCAGAAGTAAGAGTTGGTGAAGATGAAATTTGGGATAAAGCAGAATCTTCATTGCTTGAAGCAGTAAAAGCTTCGAAGTTAGAATATAGCATTAATAAAGGAGAAGGTGCATTTTATGGGCCAAAAATTGAATTTGTATTAAGAGATGCAATCGGTAGAGATTGGCAATGTGGAACTTTACAAGTAGATTTTAATTTACCTGGAAGATTAGATGCCTCCTACGTAGATAAAGATGGAACTAAAAAAGTACCTGTTATGTTACATAGGGCTTTATTTGGTTCTTTGGAAAGATTTATTGGAATTCTAATTGAAAACTATGCAGGCAAATTTCCTTTTTGGATATCTCCTTTGCAGACAATGGTAATACCTATTTCAGAAGAATTTAACGACTATGCAGTTGAAGTATCTAAAAAAATTAAAAATGAAGGCATTAGTTCTGCGGTTGATCTAAAAAATAATAATTTAAATTATAAAATTAGAGATCATTCCTTAGCGAAAATACCAATTTTATTAATTTGTGGTAAAAAAGAAGTTGACTCCAATTCAGTAACGATTAGAAGATTAGACTCTAAGAAACAAGAATATATGGATATAGAACAATTTTTAAAAACTTTCTCTGCTTTAAATAAAGCATCATCAAACTAAGTGGCAGATTTCAAGCAAAATTATTTTCACAGAAGAACAAAGGATAGAGGTCCAAGATCTAATAATAGAATTTCCTCTCCAGATGTTCAAGTCATAACAAGCGATGGAGAAAATCTTGGAGTGATAAATACTAATGAAGCTATTTCAATGGCAAAAAGCCAAGGTTTAGATTTAATTGAGATTGCTCCAAATGCAAACCCACCTGTTTGTAAAATAATGGATATGGGAAAATATAAATATGATGCCCAGAAAAAAGCAAATCTTGCAAAGAAAAAACAAAAAATAGTTTTATTAAAAGAAATTAAAATGAGACCTGTTACAGAAACACATGATTATGAATTTAAGGTTAAAAACGCAAAAAAATTTATAGCTAAAGGAGATAAGGTTAAATTTACTATTAGATTTAAAGGACGAGAGCTTCAACATTCTCATTTAGGCAATGAACTTATGGGTAAAATTAAAGAAGACATGAAGGATATTGGTAAAGTAGAATTACATCCTAAGTTTGATGGGAAGCAAATGATCATGGTAATCCAGCCTTTATAAGCTTTAATAGAGGTTGTAAAATTAAATCTTTCTATGTATAAGACCGCAGAATTATGCCGAAACTAAAAACAAAAAGCTCAGCAAAAAAAAGATTTAAAATATCCGCTAAGGGTAAAGTTATCTCTGCTCAAGCAGGTAAGAGACATGGCATGATTAAAAGAACGAATTCACAAATAAGAAAGCTAAGAGGCACTACAACATTATCAAAACAAGATGGAAAAATTGTTAAGTCGTACATGCCTTACAGTTTAAGAGGTTAACAATGGCAAGAGTTAAAAGAGGTGTAACTAGTAAAGCTAAACATAAAAAAGTTTTAAAAGCTGTAAAAGGTCAATGGGGCAGAAGAAAAAATACAATTAGAGTTGCAAAGCAGGCAATGGAAAAATCTATGCAGTATGCCTATAGAGACAGAAGAAACAAAAAAAGAGATTTTAAATCATTGTGGATACAGAGAATCAATGCTGGAGTTAGAGCAGAAGGTTTAACTTATTCAAAATTTATCAATGGATTGAGTAAGTGTGGTGTTGTAATAGATAGAAAAATTCTTGCTGAAATTGCTTATGATAGCCCAGAAGCGTTCAAAACAATTGTTCAAAAAGCTCAATCAGCTTTAAATTAATCTTCACTATTGTTTTTATTTCTTAAGGAAATAATCTACTAATATGTCAGAGATAAAAAATATTAGAGATCAGTTTATATCAAAGCTTGAAAATGATTTAAGCATTGATCAAATAAATGAAATCAAAACTGAGCTCTTTGGTAAAAATGGTTTAATCTCATCAAAATTTAAAACTATAGGATCAATACCAGAGACTGATAGAAAAAAATTTGCATCAGATTTAAATCAAGCTAAGGATGAACTTCAGAATTTAATAACTTCTAAAATTAGTGAGATAGAAGGAAAAAAAATAAATGAAAAATTAGAAAAGGAAAAAGTTGATATAACTTTACCCGAAAGACCATTCGTTAGAGGAAAAGTTCATCCAGTATCACAAACTATTGATGAAATTTCATCTATTTTCTCTGAAATAGGATTTAGTGTTGAGGAAGGCCCTGATGTTGAAAATGAATATAATAACTTCACTGCTTTAAACACACCTGATAATCATCCAGCAAGAGATATGCATGATACATTTTACTTGGATGAAAATAAAGAGGTTTTATTAAGAACTCATACTTCGCCAGTTCAAATCAGAACTATGCTAAAAGATAAACCACCATTTAAAATAATAGCTCCTGGCAGAACTTATAGATCTGATAGTGATCAAACACATGCACCAATGTTTCATCAAGTAGAAGGTTTGCACATTGATACAAATATTAATATGGGGCATTTAAAAGGATGTTTAAATTATTTTATTAAAGAATTTTTTGAAGTTAAAAAAATCAAAATGAGATTTAGGCCTAGTCATTTCCCATTCACAGAACCATCTGCAGAAGTTGATATTGGTTATGAAATAAAAGATGGCAAAATAATTATTGGAGAAGGAGATAAGTGGCTTGAAATTTTAGGTTGTGGTATGGTGCATCCTAACGTCTTAAAAAATGTAAAAGTAGATCCGTCTAAATATCAAGGATATGCTTTTGGTATAGGTATAGACCGATTAGCAATGCTTAAATACGGCATTAACGATTTAAGAGCATTTTTTGATTGTGACTACAGATGGTTAAATCATTTTGGTTTTGATCCACTTGATGTTCCTTCAAATTACAGAGGCTTAAGCAGATGAAGATTACATATGATTGGCTAAAAGATCATTTAAAAGTTAGTGCTAAAGAAGACAAGCTTATTGAGAAACTAACAGACATAGGTCTTGAAGTTGAAAGTATAGAAAATTTATCTGAAGGGTTAGATTTATTTAAGGTAGCAAAAATTTTAAAAACAGAAAAACATCCTAACGCAGACAGACTTAAAGTTTGTGATGTTGACGTTGGTAATAAAGAAATTAAAAAAGTTGTTTGTGGGGCTGCAAATGCAAGAGAGGGCCTTCTTACTGTGTATGCTCCACCAGGCGCAATAATCCCAAAAAGCAAAACCAAACTTGTTGTTGCTAAAATTAGAGATGTTACATCTTATGGAATGCTCTGCTCTGAATCTGAATTGAATTTATCAGATAAAAGTGATGGGATTACTGAGTTATCTTCATCCAAATATGCAAAAAACATTGGAAAAAATTATTTTTCTAAATCAAGTTCTAATCTTATCGATTTATCAATTACACCAAATAGACCAGACTGTCTTGGTGCTCGGGGGATAGCGAGAGATTTATCAGCAGCAGGTTTTGGAAAATTAAAACCACAAAAAGATAAAATAATTAAATCTAATAAAAAACAGAGCTTAAAAGTAAAAATAACAAAAGAAAAAAATCAAGGCTGTTTATCATTTGGTAGCTGTTTGATAACTAACGTCAAAAATATAGAAAGTCCTCAATGGTTGAAAGATAAATTAATTTCTATAGGTCAAAAACCAATATCTGCAATTGTAGACATTACAAATTATGTCATGATTGATATTAATCGTCCTTTGCACGCATACGATGCTGACAAAATTAATAAGGGAATAGTTGTTAGAAATTCAAAATTAGGAGAGGAATTTACAGCTCTAGATAATAAAAATTATAAATTAGATGATGGAATGTGTGTAATAAGTGATAACAAAGGTGTCTTAGGCCTAGGAGGAATTATTGGAGGAATAAGATCTGGTACAGAGTTAGATACAAAAAATGTTTTATTAGAGTCGGCTTATTTTGATCCAAGATCAATTAGAATAACTGCTAAAAAATTAAATATCGATACAGATGCTAAATTTAGATTTGAAAGAGGTATTGATCGGTTATCTATTGAAGATGGGTTAAATAAAGCAGCTTTTTTAATTAAAGAAATTTGTGGCGGCGAAATCAGTAAAATAGATATTCAAAAAATTGAGTCTTATAAAAACAAAGTAATAAAATTTGAACCAAAAACATTTGAAAGAATTACTGGTTTTAAAATTTCAACCAAAGAAATGGTAATTATTTTAGAAAAACTTGGTTTTAAATTAAAAAAAGAAAAAAAATTATTAAAATTAACAGTTCCATCTTGGAGACCAGATATTGTTCAAGAAATTGATATAGTTGAGGAACTTGTAAGAATTAGTGGCTATGAAAAAATAAAAATAGAAAATCCTATTAAAGAAAGATTAAAAAATACTTTAAATCCAACCCAAAAGTTATTTCATTTTCTTCAAAGAGCAGTAGCATCTAAAGGATATATGGAAGCGATTACTTGGTCTTTTACAGATTCTAAATATAATGATCACTTTAAAGAAGCCAGCAAAGAAATAAAAATTGTAAATCCAATTAGCTCTGAATTAGGAGTACTAAGAAATTCTATTTTTTCAAATTTAGTAATGTACCTGAGCAAAAACTTAGATAGAGGAATTAAAGATTTATCAATATTTGAAATAGGGCCAATATTTTATGGTTCACAACCTGGAGAACAGAATACAATTGTTTGTGGTTTGTCAGCTGGAAAAAAATCAAGACTTTCATGGATTGAAAAAGAGAGAAATATAGATGTTTTTGATATTAAAAGAGATGTTATACAAACTTTAGTAGAAGCTGGTTACGACTCAGAAAAATTCTATATTGATGATCCAAGCCCTAATTATTATCATCCAGGAAAATCAGGCAGAATATTTTTAAATAAGGGAATAGATAAGGTCGCTGCTTATTTTGGTGAAATTCATCCAAACATTATTAAAACGCTAGATATTAAAACAGAGTCTTTAGTAGGATTCGAAATATTTTTAGATAATTTAAAACTGCCAAAAAAACCTTTAAAAGATCAAAAAACAAAATATTCAGTATCTGACTTTCAAAAATCCGAAAGAGATTTTGCATTTATTGTTGATAAAAAAATAAGTGTGCAAGATTTAGTAAGTGTAATATCAAATATTGATAAAAATTTAATTTCAAATATTAAAGTATTTGACGTTTACGAGGGAGATAATATTCCTCAAAATCAAAAATCGGTTGCTATAAGCGTTACTATTCAATCATTGGAAAAAACATTAACGGATAATGATTTAGAAAAAACTAATAATTTAATAATAGAAACAGTTGAAAATAAAACTGGTGCTAAAATTCGTTCATAAAATAATTAATGAGTTCGATTGATAATATAAGAAATTTTGCAATAATTGCGCATATTGATCATGGAAAATCTACCATAGCAGATAGAATTATTCATAGTTGTGGTGGATTAACTGAAAGAGAAATGAAAGCTCAAGTTTTAGACTCTATGGATATAGAGCGTGAAAGAGGAATCACAATTAAAGCTCAAACTGTAAAATTAAATTATAAAGCTAAAAATGGAAAAGACTATATTTTAAATATTATCGATACTCCTGGTCATGTTGATTTTAGTTATGAGGTAAGTAGATCTTTGTATGCATGCGAAGGTTCAATTTTAATTGTAGATAGCACTCAAGGAGTAGAAGCTCAAACTTTAGCAAATGTTTACCAAGCTTTAGACACTAATCATGAAATAGTACCTGTTTTGAATAAGGTTGACTTACCTGCATCAGATTTAAATAGAACCAAAAAACAAATTGAGGAAGTGATAGGAATTGATACTGAAAATGCAATTCCATGTTCAGGTAAAACTGGGGAAGGAATAGAGGATATTTTAGAACAAATAATTACAAAATTACCAGCTCCAAAAGGAGAAAGTTCAGCAGACTTAAAATGTTTATTAGTTGATAGTTGGTATGATACATATCTAGGTGTAGTCATTTTAGTAAGAGTGATAGATGGTAAACTTTCAAAGCATACGAAAATTAAAATGATGTCTACTAATCAAGAATATATTGTTGAAAAAGTTGGAGTTTTCACTCCAAAACCAGTAGACATAAATGAATTAAAAACTGGTGAAATTGGATTTATTACAACAGGAATTAAGGTTTTATCCGAAACAAAAGTTGGAGATACAATTTGTGATGCTTCAAGACCGTTAAATGAAGCACTGCCAGGATTTAAACCAAGTAAACCTGTAGTTTTTTGCGGGTTATTTCCAGTAGACAGTTCTGAGTTTCAAAAACTTAAGGATGGTTTAGCTAAATTACAATTAAATGATGCAAGTTTTTCCTTTGAACCTGAATCATCTTCTGCTTTAGGACTAGGTTTTAGATGTGGATTTTTAGGTTTGCTTCATTTGGAAATTGTAACAGAAAGATTAGAAAGAGAATTTGATGTTAATTTATTAACAACTACGCCTGGTGTTGTTTATAAAGTTTATCTTAATAACGGAAATATTATTGACCTTCAAAATCCCTCGAGTTTACCTGATCCAACTTTAATAAAATATATTGAAGAGCCATGGATAAAAGCAACAATCATTACTCCTGACCAATATTTAGGTTCAATTATAAAAATGTGTCAGGATAAAAGAGGAATTCAAACTAATTTAAGTTATTCAGGAAATAGAGCTGTAATAAACTATGAGTTACCATTAAATGAAGTTGTTTTTGATTTTAATGATAGACTAAAATCTATGACTAGTGGGTATGCTAGTTTTGATTATGAAATTATTGAACATAGAGAGGGAGATTTAGTTAAGCTTGGAATTTTAGTAAATAGTGAACCCGTTGATGCTTTAGCAATGATGATACATAAAGATTTTGCACAAAAAACTGGAAGAGAGGTATGTGAGAAATTAAAAAACCTAATACCTCGGCACAATTTTATGATTCCAGTTCAAGCCGCTATCGGAGGCAAAATTATTGCCAGGGAAACAATTAAAGGCTTTAAAAAAGATGTTTTGACTAAAATTCATGGTGGTGGCGCAACTGATAGAAAAAGAAAACTTTTAGAAAAGCAGAAAAAAGGTAAAGCCAGGTCAAAACAATTTGGAAGAGTTGAAATACCTCAAGAGGCATTTATTGGAGTTTTAAAAATCAGCAAAGAAAAATGAAACTAACTTATATTGTCAAATATTAAATTAAAAATGTCAAAAATAAATTTTTTTAAAAAAAATAGATTTTTGTATTGGATTTATAAGATGCAAAAGATTTATAAAAATAAAAAACCAGGTTCTCATTATGCTGAATTTGCAGAAGATGTTATGGTAAATAGAATATTTCAAAACTTTAAATCAGGTTTTTATGTGGATGTTGGTGCTTACCATCCATACAAAGGATCATTAACTTTTGGTTTATATAATAAAGGATGGAAGGGTTTAAATTTAGATATAAGCGAAACATCTATTGATTTATTTAATTTAGCAAGGCCAAAAGACATTAATATTAATTGTGCTATAAGTGACTTCAGTGGTGATACTTATTATTATGAAAATTCAGCAATTAATCAGCAAAATTCTTTAATAAATAGCGATAAAAATCAAAAGAAAATTAAGATTCAAAGTTACAAGTTAAGTGAAATCATAAATTTTAATAAAATTAATAAAGTCGACTTTGTAAACATTGATACAGAGGGAAATGAATTGCAGGTATTAAAAGGTATAGATTTTGATAAAATCAATCCTGTCCTTTTTACTATAGAGGATAACTCATTTGAAATAAATGATGTAAATAAAAAAGAAAAAATAAAGTTCTTAGAAGAAAAAAATTACAAACTAATAAATATTATAGGTGTAACTATGTTTTTTGTTAAAAATGAATATGTTTCAGAAGTATATGAGTACATAAAAATTTAAAATTATTATGATTTACGATTGTTTTATGTATTTTGATGAAGATATGCTTTTAGATTTAAGATTAAATATAATGAATAAATTTGTTGATTTTTTTGTTATAGTTGAAAGTAAGTATACTCATCAAGGAAAAATAAAAGAAAAAAAGTTAAATCTTTCTGATTTTAAAAAATATAAAGATAAAATTATCCATGTATACAATGAGAATAGAATTGAAACAGATAACTCATGGGATCAAGAAAATTTTCAAAGAAATTTAATAACTGAAGGCATTAATAATGCACACCCAGATGATTATATTTTAATTTCAGATCTTGACGAAATACCTAATCCTAAAAAATTGCAATATATATATAAACATAGGTACTCTGCATTTAATCAAAGTGTTTTTTATTATAAATTTAATTTAAAAAGTATTTCTGAAGTTAATTGGTACGGAACAAGATGCTGTCAAAAAAAATATTTGAACTCTCCTCAAAAATTAAGAAATGAAAAAATTAAAAAATATCCGTTATGGAGAATTGATAAATTATATAAGAAAAAATTTAATGTCATTGTAGATGGGGGATGGCATTTTACATATATAAAAACATTGAGCGGTATTAAAAAAAAAATTAAATCTTTCGCTCATAAAGAATTTAATAAAGAAAAATATTTAGATGATTTATATTTAAAGAAAAAAATTGATAATGGCGAAGACTTATTTGAAAGAGGTTTTAAATATAAAAAAATAGAAGTAAATCAAGAAAATTTACCCTCCTATCTTGTGGATAATAAGAATAAATACTCAAATTGGCTATTATAAAAGATTAAAAATTATTAATTTTTTTATATTCGTTAAATGTCATATTTTTCTTGTCTTTATTTGAAATAATATTTTTGCTTTTATTAGGCCAATTTATTTTTAGCGTACTATCATTCCACAATATTCCCCTTTCTAAATCAGGATATCTTGCGTTGTTACATGCATATAACATAATACTATTTTTCTTAAGTGCTTTGAAACCATGAGCAAATCCTTCAGGAATATATATAGAGGTATTTTTTTTTGAGTCTAAAATTATTTCAAATTTTTCCCCAAAAGTTTTTGATTTCTTTCTTAAATCAATCACTACATCAAAAATTTTTCCATGAACAACGGATATAAATTTTGCCTGTGGTTTTTTAACTTGAAAATGAAGACCACGAATGACATTTTTTTTGGATAAAGATACGAATTCAAAAACAAACTTTGTCTTTATTTTATTTCGATTAAAAAGTTCTTTAAGATTACCTCTATTATCATTATAAGTATTATCTTCAAAATATATTAAATTTTTAATTTTTGTTTTAATTAGTTTCACTTAAAACTTTCAATATATTTTTTTATTGTATCAGTCATTCTCTTCATATCTTTTAGTTTCAAGCTTTGGTGACATCCAAGAAGCATACCTCTTGTCATGATATCTGTAGAATTAATTTCTGCAATATTGTGTTTTTTGTATTTTTGATTTTTCATTATGGGTTGCTTCAAAATATTACCTGTAAAAATTGTTCTAGTCTGAATATTTTTTTTTTCTAAAAAAATTTGTAGATCTGTTCTATCAAAAAATTTATTTTTTTTAATTAATAGTGGAAAAGCTAGCCAAGCAGTTTTTACTTTGGGATCATTTTTTGGCACTTCAAAAAAATTATTATTTAAAGAAAAAAAATTTTTCAAAAAATTAAAATTTCTTGTACGAATATCAAAATTTGATTTTAGTTTTTTAATTTGTTCTAAAGCAAAGGCCGCAGAAATTTCTGATGGTAAAAAATTATATCCAAAATCTTCAAATATATACTTACTATCATATTTTATACCGCTTAGTTTTTTTCCAAATCTTTTTTTAAAATCTTCGTCCTCATTAAATAATGCTGAACTTCTTCCCCATCCTCTTAACAATTTTGCACGTAGGTAGTGTTTTTTATTATTAAAGCAAACAATCCCCCCAAAACCTGCACCACTAACAATATGAGAAGCATAAAAACTGTTGGTTACAATATCTGATAGTTTTCCTGTGTTATTGCCTTTGTATTTATAGCCTAATGTATCTGCAGAGTCTTCGATTGTGATAAGTTTATATTTTTTAGCTAGTTTATTAATTTTATGCCAATTAGCTATATTTCCAATTAAATTTGGAATTAAAATTATTTTAGTTTTTTTGTTTATTTGTTTTTCTATTTGCTCAACATCGGCAACAAAGGTACCTTTTTCAACATCAATAAAATTTGGTATTAAATCTGACTGATAAATTGGTGAAATCGTCGTTGAGAATGTTAAAGTTGGAGTAATTACTTCACTATTTTTTTTTAAATTTAATGACTGTATTGCTAATAAATTTGCTGAAGATCCTGAATTAACCATAAGACCATATTTTTTTCCAAATAAGGCAGCAATTTTTTTTTCTAAAATTTTTACTTTTTTCCCAGTCATCAGACTTAGACTTTGTTCTTTTAAAACTTTAAGACATGCATTAATTTCGTTAGAATTATAACTTGCTTGACCATAATAAATTTTTTTCATATTTTTATTTTTTTAAAAATTTAACTATATCTAATATAGAGCTATGATTAATTTTCCATCCAGGTATTTTTGATAAATTCGGCAATTTAGGGCTTATCTTTTTTGCGTTTAAAAATCTAAATTTAATTTTTTTTTTATTTAAAATGTTATATTTTTCAATTATTTTTTTTATTTTAAAATTTTGGGAATTACATACAATATAATTTTTACTTTTTAGATTATTTTTATTTTTAATTAGCTGAATTGCACTAATTATATCTTTAATGTTTAGAATGTTCATTGTTAAATTTTCACTTTCTATTTTAATTCTTTTATTACTATTTAATTTTTTTTTTATTTTATTTAAAATTTTATTTCTTTTATCTCCTTCTCCAAAAGTATCTAACAAATAAAGACTATAAAATTTTATTTTTTTATATTTAATCGAATAAAAATTTATTATCTCTGAAAAAATTTTTTTTGATAAAGCATACAAATTAAAATAGTCTTTTGAATAATTATAATTCAGCTCCCAAACTGTAGATAGATTAATAAATTTTCTTACATTCATTTTATTTGAACTTTCTAGAAGAATATTTCCTAACAATATGTTTGCCTCAAATATTTTTTGTATTTCATCAATTTTATGGTTTTTAGTGTAATGTGTTGCACAGTGGATTATATTTTTGGTTTTAATTTTTTTTAATTTTAAAATTAAATCAGAAAAATTTTTATAAACAAGAACTTTGACAAGTTTATTTTTTATTACAATTTTTTTTCTTGAAATAAGTATGATTTTATTATTTTTCAAATTTTGAACTAACTTACTTCCTATAAAACCAGTGCCACCAGTAATTAATATGTCATACATTAGGAAATAATTTTTTTAGATAGTTTGAATACTCTGATTTTCCATAATATTTAATTCTTTTTTTTATTTGTTTTGCATTTATCCAATTATAATTAAAAGCAATTTCCTCTATACATCCTATTTTTAGTCCCTGCCTATCCTCAATAGTTGATATAAATTCTGAGGTAGATAGTAAGTTTTTTGGAGAGCCGGTATCTAACCAAGCACTACCTCTGCCCATAAATTCATAGGATAATTTATTTTTTTTCTTATAAACTTTTAACAAGTCTGTTATTTCAAGCTCATTTCTTTTTGATGGTTTTAGTTTTTTTGAAAATTTAACTACATTTTTGTCAAAAAAATATAGTCCAGTGATTGCTAAACCTGATTTAGATTTTTTTGGTTTCTCTTTTATAGCGTCAATTTTATTTTTCTTTATTTCTAAAGTTCCATAATCTTGGGGATTTTTAACTTTGTATAGAAAAATTTTGCATCCATTTGTTAGTTTTTTATTTTTACTTAGTCTTTTTGTAAAACCTTGGCCATAAAAAAAATTATCACCTAAAATTAATGCAACACTTTTATTATTAATAAATTTTTCTCCAATAATAAATGCTTCAGGCAGGCCATTTGCTTTTTTCTGTTCCATATAATTGATTTTAATTCCAAGGTTTTTTCCATCACCAAAAAGATTTGAAAAAGAATTAATATCTTTTTTATTTGTAATAATCAAAATATCTCTAATTTTTGCCAACATAAGTACAGAGAGGGGATAAAAAATCATTGGTTTATCAAACAAAGGCAAAAGTTGTTTATTTATCGTTTTTGTAATTGGACTCAATCTTGTACCAGTCCCACCAGCAAGTATTATAGCTTTAGTAATCATTTTAGTTTTATATTATTATTTATTTTTTGAATTATAATTATCAATATACCATTCTATTGTTTTAATCATAGATTTTTCAAAATTTAGATTTTTCTTTAAATTATAAATTTTGTTTAATTTATTTAAATTAAGTGAATATCTAAAATCATGACCTTTTCTATCTTTAACAAATATTATTTTAGATTTACTATTTATATTAAATTTAGTTTTTATAAGCGACAAAATTTTTTTTGCTACATATAAATTAGTTTTTACATCGCCAGATCCAATGTTGTAGGTTTCACCAAGTTTCCCTCTTTGAAAAAGTTTAAATAAAATTTTACAGTGATCTTTAACATATAACCACTCTCGTTGATTATTTCCATTACCGTAGATAGGTATATTTTTATTATTTAATATATTAAAAATTATTTTAGGTATTAGTTTTTCTTTAAATTGTCTTGGACCAAAATTATTAGTACAATTAGTTATTATAGATGGAAATTTATATGTCCTTATATAAGATTTAATTAGTAAATCTGCCGCTGCTTTTGTAGACGCATAAGGGGAGCTCGGATTATAAGGATCTTTTTCAGTCGACTTTTTATTTATAGAAATATCTCCAAATACTTCATCGGTTGAAATATGAATAAATTTAAAATTTTTTTTCAATTTTAAATTTCTTAGAGCTTCAATTAAATTATAGGTACCTAAAAAATTTGAATTGATAAAAGGTTTTGGATTTATAATTGATCTATCCACATGTGTCTCAGCAGCTAAATTAAAAATACAATCGGGTTTATATTTTTTTATATAATTTTTGATTGTACGAGTTTTGTTAATATCTAATATTTTTAATGTTAAATTTTTATGTTTTTTTAGGTTTTTTTGGTTAGATCCTATTCCCATAAAATCAATAACAATAACTTTGTAACTTTTGGTTATTAGTAGCTCCACTAGGTGAGATCCAATAAAACCCAAGCCACCTGTTACAAAAATAGTTTTTTTTTTCATAAATATTTATTTAATATTATATATTGCAAGTAATGATTAATAACATAACTGTAATAATTGTATCTTACAAAAGTAAAAAAATATTATTAAATTGTATAAATTCTTTAAGAAAATTTAACAAAATTTTAATTCTTGATAATTCAAACGATAAAGAACTCAAAAAAAATCTCAAAAAAAAATATTCAAAAATAAAATACTTTTTATCAAAAAAAAATAATGGATATGGTGCAGGTTACAATTTTCTTTTAAAAAAAGTTAAAACACCCTATGCTTTATTAATGACACCCGATACTTCTTTTAAAAAAGGCACTTTAAATAAATTTTTACTTTCATTAAAAAAATTCCAGGGTAACTATTGTCTGATGGGTCCTTTCAAACAAAATAAAATTTTTGCATTAGAAAATAAAAAAACTATCAGTGAGGCAAGTTTAGTATATGGATTCAGTATGTTAATTAATATGAAAAATATAAATAAAAATAATTTTTTTGATGAAAATATTTTTTTATATTTGGAAGATATTGATATATGTAAAAGATTAATTAAAAGTAATCAAAAAATATATATTAACAAGTCATTTGTAATTGACCACATTGGAGCAAAATCTACAAATTTAGTTAAAAAAGAGTATGATGAAATAAGAAATTGGCATTGGATGTGGTCTCAGTATTATTTTTATAAAAAATATAATGGAAATTTTTTAGCTTTTACAAAATTCTTATCAATACTTATTATCACTTTGGTAAAGTATGTAATTTTATATTTGTCTCATAATGAAAATCAGAATAGGTATAAATATAGGGTTAAAGGATTATTTTCATCAATGATTGGAAAAAAATCTTTTTTAAGACCAAAAAAATCTTAAAATGTACTTTTAGATTATGGAGAGGTGGCCGAGTGGTTGAAGGCGCACGCTTGGAAAGCGTGTAAAGGAGCAATCCTTTCATGGGTTCGAATCCCATTCTCTCCGCCATAATATTATTTTGATATAAATAAATTAAAAAATTTGATGTGTTTATTACTAATGATCCAAAGAAATTGTGATAATAACCTATTTAGAAAAATTTTTTTTCTTTTAAATAAAAAATCAAAGTTGTTATGATCATAACCATTTCCAACATATGAATATCCGAATTGATTTAAATATTTAATCATTTTTTTTTTTTCTAGAGATGATAAGTGAATATATTCGATAGAAATATTTTTAACATCAAACCTTTCCATATCTATTGACATTAACGCATCAAAATCTATGCCTTCAAGGTCTATACTTAAATAATCAATAATATTTTCTTTAATGTTTTCTTCAAAAAATTCATTAACTGACAAAGATTTAATCTCAAATTTTTTAATATTTGAATTAGGGTAATGCTTTTTTAAATGTTTGATTTTTGTCGTGCAGATTTGGTAGTGTGGGGCGTCATCATCTGTATAATAAAAATGTAATTTTTTTTTGTCATCAATGGAAATACCTAAATTGTAAATATTTGTATTAGAAAAATTCTTGTAACATTCTCTGAGCTTTGGAATATTTTTAGGATTAGCCTCTAAAACAAATATTTTATCTTGTGATTTTACATTTTTTTTAATAAATTCTGTAAATCCACATCTAAAATTTGCTCTTTCATCAAGGTCCCCTGCACCTGCTCCTAAATGAACAAAAATCATAGTTTTTTTAATATATTTTTTTTTAAAATTGATTAAAAAATTCGTTAATACCTAAATTAAATGATATAAATAACATTTCCATAATTAAAAATGTCAAACAAAACAACATATCAGGCAGATTCTATCAAGGTTTTAAAAGGCCTTGAAGCAGTTAGAAAAAGACCAGGAATGTATATTGGAGATACAGATGATGGAACTGGTTTACATCATATGGTTTATGAAGTTGTTGATAACTCAATTGATGAGGCATTAGCAGGTTATTGTAAAAACATTAACGTAAAAATTAATTCTGATGGAACAATTACAGTAAATGACGATGGAAGAGGTATTCCAGTAGACATTCATAAAGGAGAAAAAAAATCAGCAGCAGAGGTAATTATGACACAACTTCATGCTGGTGGTAAGTTTGACCATGACTCCTACAAAGTTTCAGGTGGACTACATGGTGTAGGTGTCTCAGTTGTAAATGCACTATCAGAAAAATTACAGTTAGAAATATATAGAGAAGGAAAAAAATATTACATAGAATTTAAAAATGGTGAGGCCAAAGCACCATTGAAGGTTGTAGGAAAAGCAAAAAATACTGGTACTCAAATAACTTTTTTACCTTCTAAAGAAATTTTCTCTTCAATAAAATTCAGTGCAAACATTTTGATTAAAAGAATGCGTGAATTAGCGTTTTTAAATAAAGGAATAAAAATAATATTTACTGATGCAAGTCAGAAGAAAGAAAAAACATCAGAGTTTAAGTTTGATGGAGGTGTTTTGGAATTTGTAGATTTTTTAGATGAAAAAAGGGAAAAGTTACAAAACAAAAATGGAAATGATTTATTTAGAAAACCAATTTATATTGAAGGTAATAAAAATAATATAGAATTAGAGTGTTCTTTAAAATGGAATGCAGGATATACAGAAGACATATTTCCATATACAAATAATATCTATCAAAAAGATGGTGGAACTCACCTGTTAGGATTTAGAAGTGCATTAACTAGAGTCGTTAATAAATATGCTAATGAGAATAATTTAATTAAAAAAAATAAATTAGCTATATCAGGTGATGATATTAAGGAAGGTCTCACTTGTGTACTTTCTGCTAAAATTCCTGATCCTAAATTTTCATCTCAGACAAAAGATAAACTGGTTTCATCTGAGGTAAGAATGATTGTAGAAACAGTAGTAAATGAAAAATTATCTATTTGGTTTGATCAAAATCCTTCAATTGCAAAAGTTATTTTAGCTAAAGTTATTCAGGCAGCAATGGCTAGAGATGTTGCTAGAAAAGCAAGAGAAAATGTAAGAAGAAAAGGAGCACTCGAATTAAGTGGTCTTCCTGGAAAACTAGCTGACTGTCAAATTGGCAAACAAGAAGGAACCGAATTATTTATTGTCGAGGGAGATTCAGCGGGTGGATCTGCAAAACAAGGAAGAAATAGGGCAAATCAAGCAGTTTTACCACTTAGAGGAAAAATACTTAATACTTATGTGGAAGATTTAAATGTTAAGAAAAATGGAAACGGTAATGGAAATGGTTCTGATCAAAGAACAAAAGCGTTATCCAAAATGATATCTTCAAATGAGATAGTTACTTTAATTAATGCACTTGGATTAGATCCAAAAGCACAAGAGATTGATTTAAAAGATTTGAGATATGGAAAAATAATTATAATGACCGATGCAGATGTTGATGGATCCCATATAAGAGCTCTTCTTTTAACTTTTTTTAATAACAAGCCATTTAATAAATTAATTGAAAATGGACATGTTTATTTAGCGCAACCACCATTATTTAAAATTAATAAAGGTTCAAAAGGTATTTATATAAAAGATGAGAAGGACCTAGAGAATTATATAGTAAGTAATAATAAAGAATTAAAAAAAATTAAGAAGGAAACCAAAGAATTCTTTAAAGCACTTGACTTAGAAAAATCGAAAATGAATATTCAAAGATTTAAAGGGCTAGGAGAGATGAATCCAGAGGAATTGTGGAGTACCACTCTAGACCCAGAAACTAGAAATTTATTACAAGTTCAATACTCAAAAGATTTGAAAAAAGATCAAAGTCTAATACATACTTTGATGGGCAATGATGTTGCATTAAGAAAAGATTTTATTGTTTCTAATGCTATTAATGTTAAAAATCTTGATATTTAAATATGAAGTTTTTCGAAACTTCAGAATATCATTCTTTTAAAAAATCAACATATATCACATTAAGATGGATAGGAATAACAGGCCAATTCATTGCTGTAAATTCTGTATATTTTTTTTTAAATTTTAATTTTGATTTTTTTTCATCGAATTTAGTTATTCTTTTAGGAATAATAAGTAATTTATATTTAATATTTGTTTACAAAAAAACACAGTTATCAGATAGATCAGCTTTTTTATTTTTATTAATTGATATTCTGCAATTAGGTATATTGCTTTTTTTATCAGGAGGAATTGTAAATCCATTTATCATTTTTATACTTATTCCAAGTGTATTCTCATCATCCAATCTAAGTTTTAAAACAAATACTCTACTAGTTATTTTAACAGCTACCATTATTATTTTATTAACTTTTTATTCTAAAGATCTGCCTTCACCTCTAAGTGACCATTTCCATGTCAGTCCATATTATTACTACTCTATTCCAGTTGCATTGCTTATTGCTTTAGTTTTTTTCAATTATTTTGCGATGACATTTGGAACACAATCTAGACAAAGAAAAGAAGCACTTGCAAAAATGGAGGAGGTTATGGCTAAAGAGCACGAGCTTTTATCTTTGGGTGGTCAAGCAGCAGCAGCGGCTCATTCTTTGGGAACTCCATTATCCACAATAACAATAATTGCAAGTGATTTAACAAAACAATTTAAAGGTAAAAAAGATGTAGAAAAAGATATTGAACTACTAGCGAGTCAGGTGAATCGATGTAATAAAATTTTAAAACGTCTAACACTAAATCCTGTCGAAGAAGACGAATTTATAGATAAAGATATTTCAATTAGAGATTATATTAGTGAAATCATTTCCTCATTTAAAGAAATAAGTAACAAAGAATTTATTTTTAATTTTGATCAAGACTCAAATTCTAAGAAAATTACTAAGTCTATAGAGCTGGTCTATGGATTACGAAACTTTATAGGAAACGCAAATAAATTCTCTGAATCAACAATATTTATAAATTTAAAAAGTGATAGTGAGATTACTGAAATTACCATTGAAGACGATGGTAAAGGTTACCCAAAAGATATATTATCTAAAATTGGAGAACCTTATTTAAAATCAAACTACTCCAAGGATAAATCAAAAGATGGATTAGGACTAGGTTTGTTTATAGGTAAAATCTTATTAGAGAAAAATTTCGCCATAGTCAATTGCAGAAATTCAAAAACAAGAAATGGAGCTGAAGTTATTGTTAAGTGGAAAAATAGAGATTTATTTAATATTTAATGATATTTTTTTTTAGTATCGAACAATGAGCTTAATTGAGAAATCATTACATCTCCTAACTCATTAACATCAGTAATTTTAATTGCTTTATTATAATACCTTGAAACATCATGACCAATACCGATAGCCAATACTTCTATATCAGATTTATTTTCAATAAACTTAACAATTTTTTTTAAATGTTTTTCTAAAAAATCACCTGAATTAACAGAAAGAGTTGAGTCATCAACTGGAGCCCCATCAGAAATAACCATCAAAATTTTTCGTTCTTCTTTTCGTTTCTTTATCCTATTGTAGGCCCAATATATTGCCTCACCGTCAATATTTTCTTTAAGTAATCCTTCTTTTAGCATAAGCCCTAAGTTATTTTTTGCTTGCCTCCAATGAGTGTCAGCACCTTTATAAATAATATGTCTCAAATCATTTAGCCTACCTGGAGTTTTTGGTTTTGAATTTTTTGTCCAAAGTTCTCTACTTTGGCCACCTTTCCAATGTTTAGTTGTAAAGCCTAGAATTTCAACTTTTACCGAACACCTTTCGAGTGTTCTAGACAAAATATCAGCACAAATAGCTGCAATGGTAATTGGCCTACCTCTCATAGATCCTGAATTATCTATAAGAAGTGTGACTACGGTATCTTTGAAATCTAGATCTTTCTCTTTTTTGAATGATAGTGAATTATATGGGTCCATTATTATTCTTGGAAGCTTAGAACTATCTAGTAATCCCTCTTCTAAATCAAATTCCCATGCCCTATTTTGCTTTGCTAACAATTGTCTTTGAAGTTTATTTGCTAACTTTGTTATAATATCTTGAAATCCAATTAGTTGCTGGTCTAAATTTTTTCTAAGTTTAAAAGCCTCATCAGCATTCTCTAGGTTTTCGGCCTTTATAATTTCATCAAATTGAGAAGTGAATGTTTTATAATCAAGATTGATATTATCAATATTTTTTTTTACTATTTGTTCTGAGCTTTGTTCATCGGTGTCATTATCAGAAAGTTGCTCATCCAGATTAAATTCATCAATATTATAATCTGCATCTAGAGTAGCTTGAGTTTCTTGATCATTGTTTTCATTCTTATTGTCCTCATTATCATTGTTTTGATCATCGTTAGAGGGATTGTCTTGACCTTGATCTTGATTTTGTTCTTCTTTCTCATCATCTTCATCTCTCTGAAAAATATCCATTTCATTCAATATTTGGGTAAATTTCGAACTATAAGCTTGTTGATTTTCTAAATTTTTCATTAAAAATTCTTTATGTTTTTCAATAGATTGGTCAAAATCTTTTTCCCAAAAATTTAACATTCTCGAAGTTAAAGAATTAAGCTTTATTTTATGAAAGTTTTTAAGCATGTATAATTCAAATGCTTCTACAACAGGGACGTCTTCTTTAGTTTTTAACTGATCTTTTCTTTTACGATTTATTATTTGAGAATAATTTTCATTAAAGTTTTTTTCTATACCTTTAAGCATTTGTCCACCCAGGGCCTCGTATCTTATTTTTTCAGCAATATTATAGAGGGATCTAGAAGAATTATTGTTTGGTAAATTTTTTCTATAAATTAAGTCATTTGAGAATTTTTTTTTAAGAGCTATGGAGTCAGTTTCTGCTCTTAATCTTATAAAATCACTTGGATTAGTAATATTATCAATTTCGATCGATAGTAAATCTTCAGTTTTTTTTTCTTCTAAGTTTTTGTTATTTACAGTAAAATCTTCAGAAATAACTTTTGCTGTTGAATTTAAAGCAACTTTAAACTTTTCTTTTAAATTTATCTCTCTTGAGCTCATTTATATTTGAATATTTACCAAGGATTCTGGCAATTCTTCTCCAAAACATCTTTGATAATATTCCGCGATAGTATTTTTTTCAATATCATCACATTTATTAAGAAAAGTTACTCTAAAAGCGTAACCTGTGTCTTTAAAAATTTCTGAATTTTCTGCCCAATGTAATACAGTCCTAGGACTCATTACCGTTGAAATGTCACCTGCGATAAATCCTTTACGAGTAAGAGAAGCTACTTTTATCATATTTGCAACTTTTTCTTTTCCTTTTGAGTTATTCAGGTTTTTATTTTTAGCTAAAATAATATCCATTTCTCTATCTAAACTTAAATAGTTTAAAGTTGTTACAATATTCCATCTGTCCATTTGACCTTGGTTAATTTGCTGTGTTCCATGATAAAGACCAGTAGTATCGCCCAGACCTACAGTATTAGAGGTAGCAAATAATCTAAAAAATTTATTCTGCTTAATCACTTTGTTTTTATCTAGTAAAGTAAAATTTCCTTCAGCTTCCAAAACTCGTTGAATTACAAACATTACATCAGGTCTACCTGCATCGTATTCATCAAAAACTAGAGCAACGGGATTTTGGATTGACCAGGGTAAAATTCCTTCATTGAACTGAGTTACTTGTTTTCCATCTTTTAGTACTATCGCATCTTTCCCAATTAAGTCTATTCTACTTACGTGACTATCTAAATTAACTCTAATACAAGGCCAATTTAATCTTGCAGCAATTTGTTCAATATGTGTAGATTTACCAGTGCCATGATATCCCTGAACTAAAACTCTTTTATTAAAGGCGAAACCCGAAATGATTGCAAGTGTTGTATCTCTATCGAATTTATAGTTTTTATCAATTTCAGGTACATAATCATTTTTCTTTGAAAATGCGTCTACTTCCATTTCAGAGTCAATTCCAAACGTCTGTTTTAAAGAAACTTTTATATCAGGTTCTGTATTAAGATTTGGTGTCAATTTTTTCTCTATATGTATTTTTTAGCTGTGTATAAGCTAAAGTTATCAGTTTTAATTTTTCCTCGTATTTTTTATTTCCAGAATTCATATCAGGGTGAAATTTTTTAACAAGCGTTTTGAATTTATCTTGAATTCTTTTCCATTTTAAACCTACAGAAAGACCAAGTATTCCAAATGCTTTTATATCATTATGATCAAATTTAAATTGACGCATATGATTATAATCACCATTAATTTTATCTTTATCTGTCTCATCTTTCAAAGTGGTATTCCATAACACTTTAAAGAAATTATCTGAAGAGCTAAAACTTTGAGTAGGCTTATGCCAAGTCATATCAGATTTTAAAAAATCCATGACCTGATCGTCATTCATCCCAGAGAAATAATTCCAGTTTTTATTAAACTCTTTTACGTGCTCCAAGCAGAGCATTCTGTATTTTTTGCTATTATCTTTTTCAATAGGTGCTTTATACTCACCGATTTTGTTACATTTATTCCAGTCACAGATATTTTTCATGATATATAATTATATATATGAATATAAATAATCTTATTTCAATTGTAAAAAAAAAATTATTAGAGCAGATAAATATTCAAAATATTCAAATTGAGGATAAATCTTTTCTTCACAAAAATCATCCAGGAAATCAAAAAGGAAAATTTCATCTAAAATTGATTATAGTCTCTGATGAACTTAAAAATATGAATAAAATTGAAAGTAATAAAAAAATTTACAAAATTTTAAATTTTGAGTTGAAAGAATACATTCATTCTATACAAATTTTAATATCTTAAATATTTTTTAAAGAATAAATTAATACTTTTTTTTGAGTATTCTCTATTAATCATCGGCGAACCAATTTTTTTTAATAAAACCAAGTTTATTTTAGATGAATTATTTTTTTTGTCTTTAGTCATAAAAGATAAAATTTTATTTAAATCTTTTAAGCCAAAAAATTTCTTTAATGAGGAGGGCAACCCAGCTTTATTGATATGATTGATTATCAATTGATATTCATTTTTATTTAAAAATGAATTTTTTAGACTATAATTTAATGCTGTTTTTATACCCAGTATTACAGCTTCGCCATGGTTCAATCTTCTGCTATAACCTAAACTAGCTTCATAAGCATGGGCAAAAGTATGACCAAAATTTAATATTTTTCTTAAATTTTTTTCTTTTTCATCTTTCTCAACAACCATTTTTTTTATTTTGCAACTTTGAAAAATTGCCTTTTCTATAAATGGAGATTTAAGTTCTAAAACTTTTTTTGCATTTTTATCTAAATAATTAAAAAATTTTTTATCTGATATTAAAGAATGTTTTAAAACCTCTCCGTATCCACATATAATTTCTCTTTTAGGTAACGATTTAAGAAATTCTGTATCTGTAATTACTAAGTTTGGTTGATAAAAGCTTCCGATTAAATTTTTACCATACTTAGAATTTACACCTGTTTTACCTCCAACCGAAGAGTCAACTTGAGATAAAAGAGTTGTCGGCAAATTTATAAATTTTAAACCTCTTT
>CACNQY010000007.1 GCA_902622655.1 uncultured Pelagibacteraceae bacterium
TATGGATACCACTTGGCCAAAAACTAGGTATGGGAACAATATTTAATGCTTTGATAATTGCAATTATGATAGATCTTTGTATTAAGTACGTGCCAACTCCATCTACTTATATTGGTCAATTAATTTTAGCAGCGATTTCTGTACTAACAGTAGGTATAGGTGGTGGAATTTATCTTGTATCTAATTTAGGGGCAGGTCCGAGAGATGGATTAATGATAGGATTACAAAAAATATCAAATTTACCAATTGCTATAGTAAGAGCAGCTTTAGAAATTTCTGCTGTAAGTATTGGTTGGTATTTAGGAGGGACAGTTGGAATTGGAACTTTATTATTTGCTTTTGGAATTGGCCCCTGCGTTGCTTTAGGTTTATATTTAGTTGATAAAATATTTGATTAAGCTGCGGCTATAGCTTTTTCACTTTTTTTTCTTTTATGTGGATCAAGAATAGCTTTTCTTAATCTGCAAGAATCTGGGGTTATTTCTAAAGCCTCATCTGTGTTAAGCATACTTAACTGCTCTGCAATTGACATCTGTCTTACAGGAGTAAGCACAACATTTTCATCTGTGCCCTGTGTTCTCATGTTAGTCAATTTTTTACCTTTCATTACATTGATTATCATGTCGCCCGGTTTAGGAGCAAGACCAACAATCATTCCAGGATAAACAGAGTCATTATGAGTAACAAACATCTCTCCTCTTGCTTGTAAATTAAAGATAGCAAATGCTACTGCTTTTCCCTGTTCCATTGAAATTAACGCACCATTTCTTCTCCCCTCCATTTCTCCTTCAAAAGGCCCATAGTTATGGAATATTCTATTAATCACTCCATTTCCTTTTGTAAGTGTAAGAAATCTACTTGTGTATCCCATTAAGCCTCTAGTAGGTGCATGGAAAATCAATCTTTTTTTATTTGTACCAGTATCTTTCAATTCAATTAATTTACCTTTTCGTCTATTCATGGAGTCTATTACTTTTGAGGCGTGTTCTTCATCTAGATCCATTGTAATTTCTTCAATTGGTTCAAGTCTATCGCCATTTTCCCCTGTTTTATATAAAACTTTAGGAGGACTTACTGTCATTTCAAAACCTTCTCTTCTCATTTGTGTTAGAAGTATTTCAAGCATCAATTCACCTCTCCCACTCACCACAAAAGAGTCTTTACCTTCATTTTCAGAAAAAGTAATTCCTACGTTATTTTGTGCCTCTAGTACTAGCCTCTCCCTTATTTGAGTACTAGTAAGTTTCTTACCCTCAGTACCAGCAAGAGGTGAAGTGTTTACAGTAATTGTAATTGACATTGTAGGAGGATCTATAGGAGTAGCAGGTATTGGTTCATTTACTTCTAAATCGCAGATAGTATCTGCAACGTTAGCTTTTTCTAATCCTGCAACAACAACAATATCTCCAGCCTCGCCAATATCTATTGGTACTTTTTTAGTTCCCTCATATCTAAATATTTTGGTCAATTTACCTTCATCAACTTTTTCACCATTTAAATTAAGTGCTTTAATAGATTGGTTAGCTTTCGCAGTTCCTTGTGTAATTCTACCAACTAGACTTCTACCTAAAAAATTATCTGAATAAAGAAGCGTTGATAGCATAGCAAATGGTTTTGTTTTATCTAATACTGCGGGTTTAACATGATCAATTATTAAATCTAATAATGGATTTAAATTTTCTCTTGGTCCGTCAACTTCATAATCTGCCCAACCCGATCTACCGCTTGCATATAAAACTGGGAAATCTAATTGTTCCTCATTTGCATCTAAACTCACAAATAAATCAAATGTTTCATCCAAAACTTCATTTGCTCTTTGATCGGCCTTGTCCAATTTATTTATAACAACAATTGGTTTCAATCCTTGTTTTAGTGCTTTTGATAATACAAATTTTGTTTGAGGCATAACACCTTCTGCAGAATCTATTAAAAGCAAAGCTCCATCAGCCATACTTAATACTCTTTCAACTTCAGCAGCAAAATCTCGGTGTCCAGGAGTATCAATTATGTTTATTCTAGAATTTTTCCAAGTAATAGATGCTGGCTTAGCTAAAATTGTAATACCCCTCTCTTTTTCAAGCTCACCAGAGTCCATTAATCTTTCATTAATAACCTCATTTTCTCTAAATGACCCACTTTGCTTCATTAGATTATCAATTAAGGTAGTCTTGCCGTGATCTACATGGGCTATTATTGTGATGTTTCTTATATTATTGCTCATAAATCCTGGCTCTTATACATATTTAAATTAATATTAAAACTGAAAAAAAGTCATAACTAGCTTGAAAAATTAGCAACTATTAAGATTAATTTGACTTTTTTTGCTGTTCTCTTTTAAGTTTTCTTCTTTCTTTAAGACTCAATTTAGGTTTTTTCTTAACACTAGAATCTTTGAAAGATTTGCCACTATATCTTTTTGACATTATTTAAATTTATAACTAAAAAAAAGGCCATCATGTGATGGCCTTTTAAATATTATTAATAGGTGGGTTTTACATTCCCATTCCACCCATTCCTCCCATACCGCCCATTCCACCAGGCATACCACCAGGCATTCCGCCAGCAGCATCTTTTTCTTCTGGTTTGTCAGCGATCATTGCTTCTGTAGTTACTAATAACCCAGAAATAGAAGCAGCATCCTGTAGAGCAGTTCTAACAACTTTTACAGGGTCAATAATGCCTTTTGCAAACATATCACAATATTCTTCACTTTGAGCATCATAACCATGTGTTTTTTTCTTTTGCTCTAATAATTTACCAACTACTACCGATCCATCTACCCCAGCATTTTTAGTAATTTGTCTTATAGGAGCTTCCAATGCCTTCCTAACTAGATCGACACCAGCTTTTTGATCTTCACCTTTTACTTTGACTTTATCAAGATCCTGAGCAGCATATAAAAGAGCGCACCCACCACCAGTTACAATACCTTCTTCTACAGCAGCTCTTGTTGCGTTAAGTGCATCTTCAACTCTATCTTTTCTTTCTTTAACCTCAACTTCAGTTGCACCACCAACTTTGATAACTGCAACACCTCCGGCTAATTTAGCCAGTCTCTCTTGAAGTTTTTCTCTGTCATAATCAGAAGTAGTTTCTTCGACTTGCTGTTTAATTGAAGCACATCTCGCTTCTATTTCTGATTTTTTACCAGCTCCACTCACTATAGTACTGTTATCTTTGTCTACTTTTATTTTTTTACAAGAACCTAAGTTTTCAAGTTTAACATTTTCAAGTTTAATACCTAAGTCTTGTGATATAACCTGTCCACCAGTTAAAATTGCAATATCTTCAAGCATAGCTTTTCTTCTATCACCAAAACCTGGAGCTTTAACAGCAACAACTTTTAAACCACCTCTTAATTTGTTAACTACTAAAGTTGCTAAAGCTTCGCCCTCAACATCCTCAGAGATAATCATTAAAGGCCTTCCAGCTTGCACAACAGCCTCTAATAATGGAACCATTGGTTGTAAATTAGTTAATTTACTTTCATGTAATAATATAAAAGGATTATCCAATTCAGTTGTCATTTTATCACTATTTGTGATGAAATATGGAGACAGATATCCTCTATCAAACTGCATACCCTCTACAACATCTAATTCAGTGTCAATTCCTTTAGCTTCTTCAACAGTGATAACTCCTTCGTTACCAACTTTTTGCATAGCTTTGGCAATCATTGATCCAATTTCTTTATCTCCATTTGATGAAATAGTACCAACTTGCGCAATCTCATCACTATCTTTTACTTTTTTTGCTGAAGAAATAAGATTTTCTTTTACAGTTTCTACTGCTGAATCAATTCCTCTTTTTACATCCATTGGGTTCATGCCAGCGGTTACATACTTGACTCCTTCAGTAACTATTGCCTGAGCTAGAATAGTTGCAGTTGTTGTTCCATCACCTGCTTCCTCATTAGTCTTGCTTGCAACTTCCTTAACCATTTGAGCACCCATATTTTCAAATTTATCTTCAAGATCAATTTCTTTTGCAACAGAAACACCATCTTTAGTAATTCTTGGTGCGCCATATGATTTGTCCATAACAACATTTCTACCTTTTGGGCCAAGAGTAACTTTAACGGTATCAGCTAAAATATTAACACCCCTCATCATTGCCGCTCTAGCTTCAGCATCAAATTTTATTATTTTTGCCATTTTACTATCTCCTTTAAATTAAATTATTTTCCTGAAATACCCATAATGTCGGACTCTTTCATTATGCTGTATTCTTTTCCATTAATTTTGACTTCAGTTCCTGACCATTTACCAAATAAAACTTTGTCACCAACTTTTACGTCCATTGGAATTATTTTTCCATCCTCAGTTTTTGCTCCACCTCCTACAGCAACAACTTTGCCTTCTTGTGGTTTTTCTTGAGCTGAGTCTGGGATAATTATTCCTCCCGCAGTTTTTTCACTGCTATCTAATACCTCAATTAAAACTCTATCATGTAACGGTTTAAATTTCATAAGTTCTCCTTTATAAATCTTTACAAATATTGAACTCATATAGATATTTCATCGTCTATTTCAAGATTAGATACTCCAAAAGTATTAATATTATTAGCAAATTAGGGATTTTATGGTTTATAGGTAAAAATATGACTAAAAATTTAGATTTAATAGGACTTGCATCAATTGTGCATGATTACGATCTTTTTTACATAGATTTATGGGGTGTCATTCATAATGGCATAAATCTTCACGATAATGCTGTTAATGTATTAAATAATTTAGCTAAAATGGATAAAAATTTTGTGCTTTTAACAAATGCTCCAAGACCAAATAAAACTGTAAAAGATTTCTTATCAAAAATGGGGCTAGATCAGAAGCTAAGGGATCATGTGTTTACGTCAGGAGAAGCTGCATTAAATTATTTAGGAAAAAATTTTTCATCAAAAAAATTTTACCACATAGGTCCGCCAAGAGATTTTGATTTATTTAGTTTATTTAAAAAAAATAAGTGTGACGATATAAAAGATAGTGATTATTTATTATGCACAGGTTTATTTGATGATTATATTAATGATTTAACTTATTATAAAATTTTATTTAAAAATCATATCAAAAAAAAAATGATTTGCACAAATCCAGATTTGATTGTTGATCGTGGAAGTAAAAGGGAATTATGTGCAGGTTCTGTTGCAATGGTTTTTGAAAAAATGGGTGGCGAAGTTATTTATTTTGGAAAACCATATTCTGAAGTTTATAATCAATCAATAGATAATAGTAATAAAAAAATTTTAGCAATTGGAGATAATTTAAACACAGATATAAAAGGTGCAAATCTTTTAAATTATAATTCTTTATTAATTACTAATGGAATTCATAGAAATGAAATTATGCATAAAGGGATTAAAAAAGTTGCGAAAGAATATGAAGCTATAGTAAATTTTACTCAATCAGATTTAAAATGGTAAAGCTTTATAATAATTTTAATATTCAAAAAAAACACAAGAACTCAATTATTTTAATTGGAAACTTTGATGGTTTACATTTAGGTCATCAAAAACTATTTAGATTAGCAAAGTTATATAAAAAAAGAAATAATTTAAAAATTGGTGTTGTAAATTTTAACCCTATGCCAAAAATGTTTTTTAATAAAAAAATTAAGAATTTTAGAATTTCAAATATTGATCAAAAAATAAAGTTACTTACTAAACTTGGGGTCGATTTTATAATAACTAAAAAATTTGATAAAAAATTTTCACAAATAAATTCTATTGATTTTATAAGAAATATTTTAAATAAAAAATTAAAATCAAAATTTATTTTTGTCAGTAATAACTTTAGATTTGGAAACAAGCGAGAAGGCAATGTTAATTTATTAATTAAATATGAAAAGAATTTCAATTATAAAGTAATTAATCCAAAACCATTAATTAAAGCTAAAAGAACTGTTTCATCTTCTCTTATAAGATCTTATTTGGAAAAAGGTTTCTTGGATAAAGCAAATAGGCTGCTTAATAGACATTGGTCAATAGAAGGAATTGTAACAAAAGGAAGACAAGTTGGAAAAAAAATTGGTTTTCCAACCTGCAACATAGATATTAAAAATTATGTTTTGGCAAAACCAGGTGTTTATGCAGTAAAAGTTTTTAGAAAAAATAATATTAAATATTTAAAAGGTATTGCAAATCTTGGATATAGGCCAACGTTTAATCAAAAAAAATTAATATTAGAGGTTCATTTGTTTAATTTTTCTGGAAATTTATATAATAAGCTTTTATCAGTAGAGTTTTTAAAATTTATAAGAAAAGAGAAAAAATTTAAAAATGTTAATCAATTGAAAGCTCAAATTGAAACTGATCTAAAAATTGCAAAAAAAACAAAATGAGTAACTCGCAAATAAATCTTCCAAAGACAGCTTTTTCAATGAAAGCTAATTTACCTATTAAGGAACCAGAAATATTAGAATATTGGAAAAAAATTGATCTTTATGATCAATTAAGGACTTCGAGTAAAGGAAATGAGAAATTTGTACTCCATGATGGTCCGCCTTATGCAAATGGAAATATTCATATGGGAACAGCTCTTAATAAAATTTTAAAAGATATAATTGTAAAATTTCATCAAATGGATGGAAAAGACTCTATTTATGTTCCTGGCTGGGACTGTCATGGTTTGCCTATCGAATGGAAGATTGAGGAGCAATATAAAAAAAATAAAAAGAATAAAAACGAAGTTCCAATAGTTGAGTTTAGAAAAGAGTGTAGATCATTTGCTGAAAAATGGATTAAAGTACATAAGAGTCAATTTAAACGATTAGGTGTTGTCGGTGATTGGGAAAATTATTATTCAACAATGAGTTTTGATGCAGAGGCTCAAATTGTAAGAGAGCTCGGAAAATTCTTAAAAGAAGGAAGTTTGTATAAAGGTTTTAAACCTGTCTTATGGTCAACGGTTGAAAAGACAGCACTTGCAGATGCAGAGGTGGAATATCAAGATCATAAATCTGATACAATTTATTCTTCATTTAAGGTTAAATCCTCTAACTTAATTGACCTAGTTGGAAGTGAAATAATTATATGGACAACAACACCCTGGACAATTCCAGCCAACAAGGCTCTAGCTTTCAACGAAGCACTTGATTATGTAATTTTAGAATTAAATGATGATGGCGATTTTAAAAATAGAAAAATTATAGTTGCAGATGCCTTAATAGAGTCGGTTGTAAAAGAATGTGAATTAAAAAATTATAAAAAAATTTACAAATTTAAAGGAAAGGAATTAAAAAATACAATCTGTAGTCATCCTTTTTTAAATCTTGGTTATAATCATGATATTCCATTGTTAAATGCAAGATTTGTTACTACTGACCAAGGAACTGGGATCGTACATTGTGCGCCAAGTCATGGACCTGATGACTTTAACTTATGCTTAAATAATGGAATTAAAGCAGTCGAAACAGTTGATGGTGATGGAAAATATACAAATAATGTGAAACTTTTTGAAGGAATTCATATTTTTAAAGCAAATCCAATTATTATTGAGAAACTTAAAGAACAGAAAAATTTATTGTCCAACGGAGAGTTAGTACACTCTTATCCCCACTCATGGAGATCGAAAGCGCCATTAGTTCATAGAGCAACTCCACAGTGGTTTATTTCAATGGAAAGCCATAAATTAAGAGATAAGGCGTTAAAGGCAATTGATGAAACTGCTTTTTATCCAAGTAAAGGTAAAGAAAGATTAAAATCAATGATTGAAACTAGACCTGATTGGTGCGTGTCAAGACAGAGAGTATGGGGCGTTCCTCTTCCAATTTTTATAAACAAAAAAACAAAAAAAATTTTAGTTGATGATGATGTAATAGAAAATATAGCCTCTATTTATGAAAATGAAGGTTCTGATTGTTGGTTTTCAGATGATGCTAAAAGATTTTTAGGAACTAAATATAAAGCAGAGGATTTTGAGAAACTTAACGATATCGTAGAGGTTTGGTTTGATAGTGGTTCAACGCATTCATTTGTTTTAGAAAAAAGAGAGGATTTAAAATGGCCAGCCTCAATGTATTTAGAAGGATCAGATCAGCATAGAGGTTGGTTTCATTCATCACTGCTAGAATCTTGTGGAACAAGAGGTAGAGCACCATTTGAAAGTATTTTATCTCATGGTTTTGTGGTTGATGGCAAAGGATTAAAGATGTCAAAATCTTTAGGAAACGTGATTGCTCCTGAGGATATTTTGAAAAAGTATGGTGCAGATATTTTAAGGATTTGGGTAGCTTCGTCTAATTATTCTGAGGATCTAAGAATAGATTATTCAATACTAGATCAACACGCGGATTCATATAGAAAAATAAGAAACACATTTAGATATTTGCTAGGGAACATAAATGACAAATTTGAAATTCTAGACTTAAAAGAAATAGATGTAAATGAATTACCAGAAATTGAACAATTTATGTTACACAAAATTTATTCTTTAAATAATAATTTTGAAAAATATTTTAAAAATTATGACTTTCATAATTTATATAAAGAATTATTAAATTTTTGTACGGTAGATTTATCGGCATTTTATTTTGATATAAGAAAAGATACTCTTTACTGCGATCCGTTAGGCTCAAAAAAAAGAAAATCAACAATTTTAGTGTTAAATATAATACTAGACTCTTTATTAAAATGGTTTGCTCCAATCTTGTCTTTTACTACTGAAGAAATTTATAGATTATTATTGAATAATAATAAAAGTATTCATCTAGAAAAGTTTAAAAAATATCCAAATAATTTTCAAAATGAAAAATTAAATGATAAATGGATTGAATTAATTAATATTAGAAATATTTGTAATATTAGTATTGAAGAAAAGCGGGCTGAAAAAATTATTGGATCAAGTCTTGAGGCAGAATTAAAAATTGAATTGAATAAAAAATTTAAAGATATATTAAGCAATGTAGATTTTTCTGAACTATGCATTACTTCTAAAGCTGAGTTAATTTTTAAAGATAATTCAGAGTTAAAGGTGATTGCTAAAAAAGCACAAGGATTAAAGTGCCCTGTGTGTTGGAAAATAAATGAAAATTCTTGTTCAAGACATTCTTAATGAATTTAAAAAAAAACTTTTATTTTTATATTTTCATCGTATTTTTTGTTTTTATATTAGATAGATTATCAAAAATATATGTAATTTATTTAAGTAAAATAAATTATAATTCAGAAATCTTTTCATCAAAGTTTTTGAATATCCAATTAATCTGGAATCAAGGAATTGCATTTGGACTTCTTGATTTCGAAAAAAGTAATTTTTATAATATTTTAACTATTTTAATATTATTAATAATTTCAATAATTATTTACATGTCAATTAAAACTAATGGATCAAAAAGGTATGCTCTTTTGATGATTTTGGGCGGGGCTCTGGGTAATGTTTTTGATAGAATATTTAATAAAGCCGTTCCTGATTTTATAGATTTTCATGTTGGAAATTTTCATTGGTTTATATTTAATGTTGCAGATATATTTATAAGCCTAGGTGTAATTTTTATGATATTATTAGAAATTACTGATAATAATAAAACAATTAATACATGAAAATTCTAAAATTATTTTTGTTATTTTATTTTTTAGTTTTTTTTTCATCCTGCGGGACTGTTAAAAAAGCTTTTTCTAACCAAAAAAAGAATAGTAGTGATGAATTTTTAGTGGAAAAAAAGTCTCCTTTAGTGATGCCACCAGATTATAATGAATTACCAGTCCCCTTGTCCAAAAAAAACCAGATAGTTTCAAAAAAAAATAAAATCAAAGATTTAATATCTGAAGATCAATTAAAGGAAGGTAATAATAATAGCAATAATTTTAACAATGAAAATTTAGAAAAATCTCTTTTAGAAAAAATTAAAAAAAATTAATGCTTACATCAAATATTAATTTTAAGAATTTTAAAATTAAAAAAAAAAATTTTTTAAAAGTTAAAAAACATCTTTCAAATATATTAAATGAACAAAGCCAAATTTTAAACTCTCTTAAAAATACCTATAAAAATAGTTATAAAAAAGGATTAATCAAAAAGTATAAAAAATACTCAAATTTTAGAGTGATAGGCATTGGAGGATCAACGCTTGGTAGCCAGACTATTTATAAATTTTTAGAGGACAAGGTGAACAAAAATTTTAATTTTGTAGATAACCTTCATTCAGAAAAAATGAATACAAAAAAAAGATATGTTAATTTAGTTATCTCTAAATCTGGAAATACTCTAGAAACAATAATAAATTCAAATATTTATATAAATAAAAATGATAAAAATATTTTTCTTACAGAGAATAAAAATAGTCAACTCTACCAGTTAGCAAAAAAACTAAGATCAGAGATTGTACATCATAATAATTTTATAGGTGGTAGATATTCAGTTTTGTCAGAAGTTGGTATGTTGCCCGCAGAACTAATGGGTTTAAAATGTAGTAGTTTCAGGCAATTTAATTCTTTAATTAAAAATAAATATTTCTTTAATGCTTTATTGTTAAACGTAAGTTCAACACTTTATTTATTAAAAAAACAAAAATTTAATTCTGTGATAATTAATTATGACAAAAAATCAGAAGATTTATTTAAATGGTATCAGCAATTGGTTGCCGAAAGCTTAGGAAAAAAAGGTAAAGGTTTATTGCCAATCGTATCAAATATGCCGAAAGATAATCATAGTGTACTTCAACTCTATCTAGATGGTTTTAAGAATAATTTTTTTACTTTTTTTTATGTAAAAGAAAAAAATTCAGAAAAAATAAAAAATAATAATTTATTATTATCTCAAAAATTTCTTAAAAATAAAAATCTATCAGATATTTTATATGCTCAAAAGAAAGCAACAGAAAGTGTATTTAACAAAAAAAAAATTCCTTTTAGAAGTTTTGAGATAAAAAAAAGAGATGAAAAGACGTTAGGAGAGTTATTTTGTTTTTTTATTTTAGAGACAATTTTAATTGCAAAATCAATTAATTTAAATCCTTATGATCAGCCAGCAGTCGAATCAATTAAAAAAGAAACAAAAAAAATATTAATTTAACTGGTTAAAAATATTATTTTAGATATCCCATAATTTTTTTCATAAATCATCTTTAAATTAACGGGAAAAACATCTTTTTCTTTTTTATGTCTATGCATAATAATGATACCATCTTTATCTAGTATTTTGTTTTTTTCAATAGCTTTAAATATTTTGAATAAATTTTTATCTTTGTAAGGTGGATCTAAAAAAATAATATTAAATTTATCATTCAGATTTGAAAATGTTTTTTCATCATAAATATTTTGTTCTATAATTTTATAATTTTTAACTGTTTTAAGATTAACTAAGTTTTGTTCTAAAATAGGCAAAACCTCGTGATAATTTTCCACAAAAGTAACTTTTTTTGCACCTCTAGACAAACATTCAATACCGAATGATCCAATACCTGAAAATAAATCTAATACATTTGAATCATTTAGATTTGCATCAAATTTATTTGAATGATTGATAATGTTAAAAATAGATTCTTTAGTTAAATCCTTTAGTGGTCGTGTCTTATTATCCTTTGGCATAAGAATTTTTTTTCCTTTTAAAAAACCAGCTATTATTCTCATTATTTTATAACTTTATAGCCTATGTCTTTTCTATAGAAGCCATCATTCCAATTTAATTTATTTAAATTACTAATAATATTTTTTTTTGCTTGATCAAATTCACCTGAAATTGAGACAAAGTTTAAAACTCGGCCACCAACTGCATAAACTTTGTTATTTTTATTTATTGTACCTGCATGATATAAAAAATTATTTTGATTAATTTTGATGTTTTCTAAACCAACTATCTCAACATTTTTTTTAAATTTATCAGGGTACCCATTTGAGCAAAGCACAATGCATAAACTTTTTTTGTTTAACCATTCAATTTTTAATTGATTTAATTTTTTATCACAGCAAGCTAAAATAATATCTATAAGATCTGTTTTTAATCTAGGAAGAATTGTTTGACACTCAGGATCACCCATCCTAACATTATATTCAATTAAATATGGCTCATTATTTACAATCATTAATCCGGTATATAAAAAGCCTTTATACACAGAACCCATTTCATATAACCCTTTGAGGGTTGGTTGTATAATTTTAGTAATTATTTTTTGTTGCAAGCCTTCACTAATTAATCTTGATGGAGAATATGCACCCATGCCTCCAGTATTTTTTCCTTTATCACCCTCTAGAACTCTTTTATGATCTTGAGCAGTGCTAAAGTTTTTAAATGCTATTCCATCATGAATAGTAAAAAAACTCATTTCCTCACCTTTAAGAAATTCTTCAATAATTATACTTTTTGCCTTGCCAAATTTTCCATCAAAAATTTCAGTTATTGCAATTTTGGCATCATTATTATTATTACAAATATACACACCTTTGCCTGAAGCAATATTATTAGCTTTAATTACCTTAGGATAATCACAGTTTTCACAAAATTGTTTTGCATCTTCTCTATTTTTAAAAATTTCAAACTTTGCTGTAGGAATTTTGTATTTCTCACATAGTTTCTTTGTGAATATTTTTGATCCCTCAAGTTGAGATGCGATTTTATTAGGTCCAAATACTTTAATCTTAAATTCTTCTAAATAATCAACCAGTCCTTCTACCAAAGGCTTCTCAGGCCCGACAATAATTATGTCAATTTTTTTTTCTAATATAAAATTTTTTATACTTTTAAAATCATCTAAATCTAGATTTACGTTTTCTGCTATTTCTTTTGTTCCAGCATTTCCAGGAAAGCAAAATATTTTGTTTATTTTCCCAGAAATATTTAATTTTTCACAGATAGCATGCTCTCTTCCACCACTTCCTATTATTCCAACTTTCATATAGAAATATATAAACTAAAAATGACAAAAAAATTAGCAAAAATAAAATATTTACCAAATAATTTTCAAATTATTGAATCAGGTGATTATGTTGAATGTGCTGTTTCAAAAAAAAAAATAAGTCTAGAAAATTTAACTTATTGGAATGTTGAGTTACAAGAAGCCTATTTCTCTTATAAAGAAGCATTCGAAAAAAGAGAAATACTTAATAAGGAATAAATTTTATTTCCAACGATTATGAGACCAAATCCATTGCTCAGGTCTTCTCGTAATCATATTCTGAAGAATTTCATTTAATTCATCAGTAATATTTTGGGCTGATTTATCTTTTGAAAAATTTAAAGGCTTACTGATTGTTATTTTAAAATTAATATCTTTAATTCTTTCTATGTAAACAGGAACAACTGATATACTAAATTTTTTAACTAATTGAGCGGGTATTGTTGTTGTTAGAGCTTTTTCACCAAAAAAATTAGACATTATCCCCTCTGATACTCTTTGATCTATCATTAATGCAGTCGAAAAATTTTTTTTTTTTAAAGATATTAATTTTTTCAAACCACCGATACCTTTTTTAATTTGATTTTTACAAATATATTTTAATCTTATTTTTTCCATTATTTCATTTAGAAAAATATTATTTAAGGGTCTGTATACAGCACATAAATTAATACCAGATTTTTCTAAATGCATTGCCATTAATTCAAAATTACTTAAGTGACCTGAGATAAATACTACTTGTTGATTAGAATTTTTAATTTCTTCAATAATAGATTGACCCTCTATCTCAATGTTTGAAGAAAGTTTCCCAGATCTAAAATCTTTTATAAATATATATTCAGCAAAAATTCTTCCATAATTATTCCACATTGATTGAGTAATTATTTTTAAATTTTCATCATTAATATTTGGTAATGCTTTTTTAATATTTGAATGAATAATTTTTTTTGATCTAAAATATGGACCAATTACTTCAAATACTTTTCCACTTAAATTTGATGACAAATTTGGTCCTAAAATTTTGAATATACCAAAACTTATTAATGCTAAAAAAAATTGAAAAAAATATTTTATAAATTTCATATTAATATTTTATAGATTGGATTAACTTATCCTCATTAATAATGTTTAATTCTGATTTTATAAATTTAATATTTTCTATATTTAAAAAATTTAATCTCATGTAATCTTTTTCTGTAGTTATCACTTTACAATTCAACTCATTAGCAATTTTTGATATCTCTTTGATATCATTTTGTGTAAATTGATAATGATCAGGGTATTCAATATCTTTTACAACTTGTATTCCATTATTTTTTATCATTGAAATAAAAGTTTCATGATTGCCAATTCCAGAAAAAACCAAATATTTATCATCTTTATTAAAATCTTTAATATTTAAAGGTTCATATTTACCAATATGAATATTTATTTTAGGATTCATTTGAAGTGCATGCTTTCTCAAATATTCTAAATTTTCTAAATTGCCATTAAAAACAATATGTTCATAATTTTTAAGATTTTTTATATTTTCTCTCAATGGACCTGATGGAATAGTCATTCCATTACCAATCCAATTTACATTATTAAAACAAACAAAGCTAACATCAAAATTTATAGAATTATCTTGTAGGCCGTCATCAAGAATTGCAACTTCATAACCCTCGTTTTCAGCTTTTTTTAGAGCTTCACTTCTTTTTAATTCCAAAAATAGTTTCCCATTTTTCTCTAATATTTTTTGTTCATCTCTTTGGTTATTATAATACTTTTTAACAAAGCACGATTTTATATTTCGTGTATTTAAAATTTTATTTATTTTTATACTTAATGATGTTTTTCCAGTTCCACCAATATAAATATTTCCAACACAAATTACTTTTATTTTTGATTTTTTTATGGGGGGTTTTTTTTTAAGTAAATTAAGACCATTAACTAATAAAGTTATTGGATATAATAGATATGCATATATATTTGGTTTTTTATAATCCCAGAATTTAGGTTTTTTTAAATTCATTATTAATTAGAATATCCAATTCTTTTATAGTTCTTATTAAAATTTTTTTTCCAATATTCTTAATTTTTTTACCAGCTAACTTATTTTTTCTAAAGTTAATATTTGATGCAAGGTCTCTTGGTGTATTAATTTTTTTTGAGACTTTTAAGAATTTAAGTAATTTATACACATCTTGAAAATTGTTGATATTAGGACCATGTAATATATTTGCACCAAAACGTGCTGCTTCCAGTGGATTTTGTCCACCTCTATTGATAATTGAGCCACCTAAAAAAACAGTAGATGCAATATTGTGAAACTTTCTAGTTTCACCAAATGTGTCCACTAAATAAATATCAATATTTTTTAAATCAATATTTTTTGAACTGTGAGTTTTAATATTTAATTTAAAATTTTTTAATTCTTTTATTATATTGTTTGTTCTATGTATATGTCTTGGAATAATAATTGTAATTAAATTTTTGATTTTTTTTTTTAATTCTATATGAGCTTTTGCACAAAACAATTCTTCACTTTTGTGTGTGCTTGATGCTACCCAAATTTTCTTTTTTTTTAATATAGATTTTAATTTATTATTTATTTGATTTAAATTTTCCTCAGGATTTTCAGCAAACTTTAAGTTTCCTATTACTTTAATTTTTGTAAAATTAAGTTTTTTTAAATAATTCTTTGTTTCAAGGTTTTGGGGATAGGCTATTGTGATATTATTGAATATTGAGTAGGCTAAATTTTTGATTTTTATCCATTTATTAAAGGTTTTCCTAGTTATTCTAGCATTAAGCAAAATTAAAGGAATTTTTCTATCATTTAAATTTTTAAACATATTAGGCCAAATTTCAGAATCTATAAAAATTGAAATATTTGGCTTCCAATAATTCAAAAATTTATTTGTAAATATTATTTGATCTATTGGATAAAATTGATGAATAGTTTTTTTAAAATTAAATTTTTTAATAACTTTTGATGAGCTAAGTGTCGAAGATGTAATAAGGATTTGATTTATAGATTTTTTTTTCTCATAGTATTTAATAAGAGGTATAATGCTTAATATTTCACCAACGCTAGCACCATGAAACCATATTAATTTACCTTTTTTTCTAATCTTAGTTGGTAGACTAAATTTTTCAATAAACCTTTTTTTATCTTCTTTATTTTTTAATATTCTGTAAATTATTATAAGAGGTGAAATTATTACTATTAGAGATATAACAATTTGATAAAGTAAAAACATATTTATTTTTGAATTTGTTTTTCATAGAAGCTTTTATATAACTTTGATTTATTTATTAAATCATCATGTCGACCACTATCAACAACCTTTCCTGAATCAATTACATATATATTATCAGAGTTTAAAATTGTCGATAATCTGTGCGCTATTACAATTGTAGTTTTATTCCTGGTTAAAATTTTTAATGCCTCTTGTATTTTATTTTCAGTTTCAGAGTCTAAAGATGATGTCGCTTCATCTAATAGAATTATTGAGCCTTTTTTCATCATAGCTCGTGCTATAGAAAGTCTTTGTTTTTCTCCCCCTGATAGTCGTACACCATTTTCACCAATTAATGTTTCATATTTATTGGGCAATTTATTTATAAAATCTTCACAAAAAGATAATTTAGCAGCTTCGTATATTTCCGCGTCTGTCGATTGCTGATTTGCGTAACCAATATTATTTTTAATTGTATCATCAAATAAAGTAGTCTCTTGGCTCACTAAAGAGATTTCTTTTCTAAGTGACTTGATTGTAGTTTCATAAATTGACTGATTATCAATTATGATATTACCCGATTGCGGATCGTAAAACCTTGGTATTAAGTTAAGAATTGTTGATTTTCCTGACCCACTATGTCCAACTAGTGATGTCATCTTTCCACCTTTAAACTCTATGTTAACTGAATTTAATGTTTTACCTTCATCCTCATCGTACGAAAAATTAACATCTTTAAATTCAATGTCAGAATTTAATATTTTAAGTGGTTCTGTATCTACTTTATCCTTAATGAAGCTTTTTTGATCAATTATCGGTAATATTCTTGATGCTGCCGAAAGGCCAGCATTTAAAATCATATTCAGTGTAGATAAAGATCTTACTGGTTGATAAGCCAACATCATAGCAGCTAAAAAAGAAAAAAAATTATTTATATCTAGTTCTGAATTATTAATTAATTTACCAGAATAAAAAATTAAAATAGCAATCATTATTCCAGTCAATATTTCCATTATTGGTGATAATCTTATAAAAACTGTTTGAATTTTTTGATTTTTTTCTTTTAATTCTAATAAATGTTTATTAGCTCTCTCTTTTTCAAATTCTTCTTTTTGAAAAATTTTTATTAATTTATGATTTTTAAATAATTCAACCAAGTAAGTGGTTAAAAAACCAGATTTCTCTTGTGCCTCTGTTGTTACTTTACCAATTCTTTTACCAAGTGTTTTCGCCGATATACTGGCAAGTGGAATCATAATTATTGATATAAGAGCTAATTTCCAGTTTTGTGAAAACATAACAATTAATAACCCAATAAGGGTAAGAGAGTCTTTAAATAATGTTAATATTGCATTACTTAACAAGTTTGTTATATGCATAACATCGTAAGTTAAATTAGATATAAATTTTCCCGAATGCTTTTTATCTATAATTTGAGTATCAGAACTTATTAAAGTATTAACCATATCCGATTGAAGTTTTTTTTTAATTGATTCTCCAACTCCAATCATTGTTGCTTTAGCAAAATATAAAGATAATCCTTTTGTAGCAAAAGCAAGTATAATTAATAGAGGTATAATAAAAATTAAAGATTGATCCTTTTCAATAAATATTTTTTTTATAGCAGGATCTAACAGCCACGCTATAGAAGAAGTGCTTCCTGCCACAAGTATTGAAAAAAATGCAGACAAAATAATCTTATTTAAATATTTTTTCGAATAATCTTTGTATAATCTTTTATAAATTTCGGTATTTTTCATTATAAAATTTTAATAATTAATATATTTAGAAAAATTATTAATCCAAAAAAATTATTACTTTTAAAAGCTGATAAACAACTTTCAGGATTGTTTTGATCAAAAATTCTTATTTGGTAAAAAAATAAATGACAAAAAGGTATTAAAGTTAATAAGTAATAAATATTATTTAATTCCATATATGTACCTCCACTTATCAATAATAATAATAGAAAGGCATAACAAATAATTAAAAATTTTTTTGCACTGCCTTTAAATTTAATTGAGGTTGATTTTAATCCTATTATTTCGTCATCTTTAATGTCTTGATATCCATAAATTGTGTCATATCCCAGTGTCCAAAATATGGCTGCAAAATAGAATATTATAGGGGCTATATCTAGCTCTCCTTTGATTGCAGTCCATCCAAGTATTAGACCATAGTTAAAAGTAATTCCTAAAAATAACTGTGGCCAATAAGTAAACCTTTTCATTAAAGGATAGCTAAATGCAAGAGGCATAGATCCTAAAGCTAAAATAATAGTGAATAAATTAAAATTTAATAAAACTAGCAGGGCAAAAAAACATAGACAGACCGAATAAACAATTCCTAATTTTATAGAGATTTTTCCTGAGGCAATGGGCCTATCTTTTGTGCGTGATACTTTTGAGTCAAATTCTTTGTCGAGAATATCATTTACTATACAACCTGCTGATCTCATTAGAACAGCGCCTAAAAAAAATAAAATTAAATAAATAATATAAATTTTTAAATTAGATGAAAAATCATAAGCCAGTGTTAGCCCCCATGCACATGGCCAAAATAACAGCATGAAACCTATGGGTTTTTTTAATCTAGTAAGATCAATAAAAAGTTTAAATTGGTTCATAATATTTTACTTGTAAATAACAAAGGCTAGTTTCATAATCAAACTGATTCGCATGAATATAGATTACACAGTAACTGCGTTAATGTTTCCAGCTATTCCGCTATTAATGAGTGTTTATAGTAATAGATTTCATTCATTAAGTATTTTAGTTCGTCAACTTCACGATGAGCATGTTTATGAAAAACATATTCCACCAGAATGGAAGAAACAGTTCATAAACTTAAGTGGAAGAATCACTTTATTAAGATGGACAATTCTATTTGCTGCTTTTGGGTTTCTTTTTAATATGCTCACAGTATTCGCTCTTTATTTAGATGAGGTTTTATTAGCAAGAACAATTTTTGGATCTTGTTGTCTATCAATGATTATTTCTATAATATTTTTTATCAGAGAAATTCAAATTTCTACAAATGCATTAAAACTTCATATGTCAGATATGGATGTAAACGTTAACTAGGAACTATCACAGCTGGACCTAAAATTTTTCTTGCCTCTAAATCTTTATGTGCTTGAATAATTTCATCTAATTTATATTTCTTAAATATTTTAATTTTAACTTTTCCAGTGATAATTTTTTCAAACATAACTTTAGAGGCTTCATCTAACTCTTCTTGTGTTGATAAATATTGTTGCATAGAAGGTCTTACAAAATAAAGCCCTTTTGGTTGAAGAACTTTTGGAACATTTATATTAGATAACGGTCCAGATGCGTTCCCAAAGGAAACCATCATTCCTCTTACTGATAAACATTCGATAGATCCATCCAAAGTATCTTTGCCTACACCATCGTAAACAACTGGAACACCTTTTCCACCTGTAATCTCTAAAACTTTTTTTGGAAAATTTTCTTTATTATAATTGATAATATGATCATAACCATTTTCTTTAGCTATGTTAACTTTTTCATCTGTTCCAACAGTACCTATTACCGTACAACCTAAACTCTTAGCCCACTGACCAAAAATCTGACCAACACCACCAGCTGCTGCATGAAATAAAATTGTTTGACCTGACTTAACAGGAAAAGTTTTATGTAATAGATAAAAAGTTGTTAGACCTTTTGTCATTAAAGTTGCAGCAATTTCAAGATCAATACCATCAGGTACTTTTACGAGATTTTTTGTCGGATAGTTTCTGTGAGTTGAATAAGAACCTAAAGGAATACCTGCATAAGAAATTTTATCTCCAACTTTAAAGTCTTTTACATTCTCTCCAACATCAGTGATTACTCCAGCTCCCTCTAAACCTAAACCAATTGGTAATTTTAATGGGTATAAGCCTGATCTGTGATAAGTATCAATGTAATTAAGACCAATTGCTTTTTGCTCTATAGTAACCTGATCAGGGCCAGGCTTATTTAAAATAATATCTTTTATTTCTAAAACTTCAGGTCCACCAGCTTTATTTATTTCCACAGCTCTCATAATTTATTTTACAAAAGTATCATTATGATAGTCTTGAACTGCTTGCAAGATTTCAGCTTTAGTATTCATTACAAACGGTCCACCTCTAGCTATTTCCTCATTAATTGGTTTTCCTGAAATGAGTAAAAATTTTGCATCTGAGGCGGCTTTAACATTTAAATTATTACCTCTAGTTAATAGAATTAAAGTACTATCTTTAACATTGTTATGTTTTTTTTCCCCAATTTTAACTTCACCATTAATCAAATAAATAAAAGTATTATGAGTATCTGGTAAATTAAAATTAAATTCTTTGTTTTTATTTAATTCAACATCAAAATACACAGGTTCAACATTGTGTCCTTTTACTGGTCCTTGTGCTTTCTCAAACTGTCCAGCTATAACTTTAACTTGCTTATTATCATCTTTATGAACACTCATTTTGTCTGAATCAATATAAATATATTCTGGTTTGCTCATCTTAAGTTTAGCAGGCATGTTAATCCATAATTGAAAACCGTGAAGTTTACCTTCCTTCATTGCAGGCATTTCAGAATGGATTATTCCACTTCCTGTTTTCATCCACTGAACATCACCAGCAGTCATTCTTCCTTCTCCTCCAGTACTATCTTTATGCTCAAAGTCTCCAGCCAACATGTAAGTAACGGTCTCTATTCCTCTGTGTGGATGGGGTGGAAAACCTGCAATGTAATCCTCACTATTTTCAGATCCAAATTCATCTAACATTAAAAATGGATCAAAATAATTTGGCTCAACACCAATGCTTCTCTTAAGTTTTACACCTGCACCGTCTGATGCTTGAATGGGCATTATAATCTTACTTACTTCAATTGTTTTCATAAGACTTGAAAATAGTAATTATATTTTATAATTCAATATTATTTTTTATCAAAACAGTAACTTCGTGCTCCATTTGCAACAAGAAACATAAAGCCACCAGCTAATGCAATATTTTTAAGAAAGGCTGTTAATTGCATTTGATCACTAAAATCATTATGAAAAATAAAAGCAGTAGAAATACAAAATAAAAATAATAATGCAGCAGCAATTTTTGTTTTATATCCAATTACGATAAGTATAGGGGCAACTATTTCAATAATAATTGCTGGTATAATCATAATGCCTGGCAAGCCGTAGCCATCCATCCATTCAATTGTACCCTCATAATTATTAATTTTGAAAATTCCGTTTATAAAAAACAATACCGATATGAATATTCTACCTAATAAATCTATAATATTTGTCATCAAAATTTAATTTAACTCCTAACCACATCTATTACAACGAATTGTTGCAAACATATCATCCCAATCGTCTTCTTTTTCCTCAACATAATCCATCAAACATCTTAATGCCTTTGACGAGTCTGGGAGATCATATTTATCAACTATTTGTTCTAACATTTTCTCTGAGTCAGAATATATTTCAAAAGATATTTCTTTTTTTTCACTCATATTTGTTCCCTCCAAATTAAGGATATATTTTTATCTAACTTATGATATGAGCCAAATGATCGCCTTAAATTAACTGCAATAGTTCTAATAAATTTTTTATTTTATACCTAGGATTGTAATCTAAATTATCAAAAATATTTTGATTTCTATTTACCCAAATTGAATTATATCCATAATTTCCGCCACCAGACACATCCCAAGTGTTAGAACTTAAAAAAGCAACTTCATTTTTATTAATTTGATATTCTTTAATTGGCATATCATAAACTTTGGAATCTGGTTTATAAATACCAACCTCTTCAATAGAAAAAATATCATCAAATAAATCTTCTAAATTATTACTTTTAACTAATTGGTCAAGAAGAGCAGGTGTGCCATTAGAAAGAATTGCAAGTTTTAAATTTTTTTCTTTTAATGATTTTAAAACTTCTGGCACTTCTTTAAATGGTGAAAGAATTTTATAAAGATCTAATAATTCATTTCTCATCGAAGAATCTATTTCGTAAACTTTCATTGATTTATCTAAACTATCCTCAGTCACTTGCCAAAAATCCTTATGGCGTTTCATTAAACTTCTAAGCCAAGTGTATTCTAGTTGTGTAGTTCTCCAATAATTAGCAAAACCCTCCCACTTATCACCAATTTTACCTTTACATTTTTCAGCAGCTGAATTGACATCAAATAAAGTTCCGTATGCATCAAAAATTATTGCTTTAATATTTTCCATAAACTAACTTATCAATATGAGTAACATTAGATTATTTTTTCCAAAAAGTTTATCTCTTAATTTGACTGACAAACTTGATAAATCTCAATCTCACTATGTTTCAAAAGTTATGAGAGTTAAAGAGAATGAGGTTTTTTCTTTATTTAATAATAGTGGCGAATGGGAAGCAAAAATTTTAAATATCACAAAAAGTATAGTTGAATTTAATGTTACAAAGCAATTAAGACAAAAAGAAAATATAAAAGAGCTTTGGTTGGCTTTCTCTCCCATAAAATCAAATTATTTTAATTTTATGATTCAAAAAGCTACAGAACTTGGTGTAACAAAATTTTTGCCAATTATATTTGATCGAACAATTGTTAGAAAAATAAATAAAGAGAGATTAGAAAAAGTAATTATAGAAGCTGCCGAACAATCAAATAGAATTACTGTACCAATAATTGAGGAACCTCAGAAACTAAAAAATTTTCTCAATAAAGAAATGGATTTAATATTTACAGACATAAATACTAATAATACAAAAATAAATTTAAAAAAATTAACAGCAAAACCTACTTGCGTAATAATAGGACCAGAGGGAGATTTTTCTGAAGAGGAAAGGATAGAGATTCTTAAGTTTAATGGTGTTCAGCCAATCAAAATTAATGAAAATATCTTGAGGTCTGAAACAGCTGTAATTTCTGCTATATCGATCGTAAATTACACGATTTTTTGATATTTTGTCGCTAAAAGTAAAAGTGTATTTTTTTAAAAGACGCTCTATATAGAGTAAAAAAAAATGAAAAAAATTTTATATATATTTTTAACAATCTTAATTAGTTCAAGCGCTTTAGCCAATCAACCATTTGATTGGCAATTAGGTTTTCAAAAAGCCGCATCAGAATCTATGAGAGATATAGTTAATTTTCATAACAACTTATTACTTCCGATTATTATTGCTATCAGCGTTTTTGTGTTATTTTTGATGGTGTATGCTTGTATCAGATTTCGTGCATCAGCAAATCCAATTCCATCAAAGAGAACCCACAATGTAGCTGTTGAAGTTTTATGGACATTAATTCCATGTTTAATTTTGATTGTTATGGCAGTTCCATCATTTAAAATATTATATAAACAAGATGCTATACCAAAAGCAGACGTAACTGTTAAGGCAATTGGTTATCAATGGTATTGGGGATATGAGTATCCTGATCAAAATATATACTTCGACTCTTATATGATTGAAGATAAAGACTTAAAAGAAAATCAACCGAGACTTTTAGCTGTTGACAATGAATTAGTTGTTCCTGTCAATAAGGTTATTAAAGTTATGATTACGGCAAATGATGTTTTGCATGCTTGGGCATTACCCTCATTTGGAGTAAAAAGAGATGCTGTACCTGGCAGAATTAATGAAACTTGGTTCAAAGCTGAAAAAGTTGGTACTTATTACGGTCAATGTTCTGAACTCTGTGGCATTAAACACGCATTTATGCCAATTGAGGTAAGAGTTGTTACAGATGAAGAATATGAAGAATGGTTATCAGACGCCAAAATTAAATTTGCAAAAGAAATTATAGGTGAAGATCAATTTAAAAAACTAGCGAGAAGATAAATATGTATACTGAAACAGCATCACACGAAGATCATCATACACCAACTGGTTGGAAACGTTGGGCCTATTCAACTAACCACAAAGATATCGGAACAATGTATCTAATATTCGCAATTATTGCTGGAGTAATTGGCACTGCTTTTTCAGTATTAATGCGAATGGAATTGATGCATCCTGGTGATGGAATTTTAGGTGGAAACTATCATTTGTATAATGTCTTGGTAACTGGTCATGGTCTTATTATGATTTTCTTTATGGTAATGCCTGCAATGATTGGTGGATTTGGTAATTGGTTTGTGCCAATAATGATTGGTGCTCCAGATATGGCTTTTCCAAGAATGAATAATATTTCTTTTTGGTTGTTACCTACTTCATTTATTTTGTTAATCATGTCTATATTTATGGACGGACCTCCAGGTCAAACTGGTGTTGGTGGTGGATGGACTATTTATCCACCTTTATCATCAAAGGCAGGACAACCAGGACCTGCTATGGATTTTGCGATTTTAAGTTTGCACTTAGCTGGTGCATCATCAATTTTAGGTGCTGTAAACTTTATTACTACGATTTTAAATATGAGAACTCCAGGTATGACACTGCATAAAATGCCATTATTTGCGTGGTCAATATTAGTAACAGCTTTCTTATTATTATTATCATTACCAGTTTTAGCAGGAGCAATTACCATGCTTTTAACAGATAGAAATTTTGGTACAGCTTTCTTTGACGCACAAACAGGAGGAGATCCAGTTTTATTCCAACATTTATTTTGGTTCTTTGGTCATCCAGAAGTATATATTTTAATTTTACCTGGTTTTGGAATGATAAGTCATATCGTTTCAACATTTTCTAGAAAACCAGTTTTTGGTTATTTGGGAATGGCTTATGCTATGGTAGCAATAGGAATAGTCGGTTTTGTAGTATGGGCCCACCACATGTATACGGTTGGATTGAGTACAGACACTAAAGCTTACTTTTTAGCTGCAACTATGATTATTGCTGTTCCAACAGGAATAAAAATATTCTCTTGGATAGCAACAATGTGGGGAGGATCAATTTCATTTAAAACACCTATGGTTTGGGCTTTGGGATTTATATTTTTATTTACAGTTGGAGGTGTGACGGGAGTGGTATTAGCTAACGCTGGTGTGGACACAGCGATGCACGATACATATTATGTCGTTGCCCACTTTCATTATGTATTGTCTTTAGGAGCAGTATTCGCAATATTTGCAGGATTTTATTATTGGTTTGGTAAAATGAGTGGTTATGAATACTCAGAGTTTTTAGGTCAGTTACATTTCTGGTTAACTTTTATCGGTGTAAACTTAGTATTTTTTCCTCAGCATTTCTTGGGGCTAGCAGGTATGCCAAGAAGATATGCAGATTATCCAGATGCTTTTGCTGGTTGGAATTATATTTCATCAATTGGTTCATATATATCAATTGTTGGATTAGCAGTGTTTTTTTTAAATTTAATTTATGCTTTTTATAAAAAAAAAGCTGCTGCTCAAAATCCATGGGGCGAGGGGGCTACAACTTTAGAATGGACTGTTCCATCTCCACCAAATTTTCATACTTTTGATGAACTACCAAAGTTTGAGGATGAAGAAGCTGTTGAAAAATCTACGAGTTAATAACTTAAATTTTTTAACTTTTAAATAAATGATTAAATCTAAATTAAAAAATAGAAATTTAAGTCAAGAAGACGCCTTTAATTTATCTGAATTATTTAAACTAATGAAGCCAAGAGTCATGTCTTTAGTTATTTTTACATGCGCTGTAGGTCTATTAATGTCACCCAATGTTATTCCAACAAAAGATGCAATAATTGGAATTCTTTTAGTTTCTATTGGTGCAGGTGCTGCTGGAGCATTAAACATGTGGTATGAGTCAGATCTAGATGCCATAATGACAAGAACTTGTCTGAGACCTATACCAACTGGTAAAGTTAATAAAAATCAAGCATTAGTTTTTGGTGTTTTTCTCTCTATATTATCTGTTATTGCTCTTGATTATTACTCGAATAGAATCTCAGCAATTTTACTCTTATTTACAATTTTATTTTACGTTTTTGTTTATACAATTTGGTTAAAGAGAAAAACTCCTCAGAATATTGTGATTGGAGGAGCAGCAGGGGCATTACCTCCGGTTATTGGCTGGACTATAGCTACAAATTCTCTTTCATTTGAGCCAATTACCTTTTTTTTGATTATATTTTTTTGGACTCCATCACATTTTTGGGCACTTAGTTTATATAAATCTGATGATTATAAGAAAGCAAAAATACCAATGTTACCGCTTACAAATGGCGTAGAGAGTACAAAGTTTAATATTTTCATATATTCATTAATCATGCTACCAGCAGTTATATTGCCATATGCAATAGGTTTTGTTGGGCTGGCATTTTTAATTCCATCCTTAATTTTGACCTTATATTACAATTATTTATGTCTTGAACTTTACAATTATAAGAAAAATAAATTTGATGCAAAAAAAGCTAAAACTATTTTTGGATATTCAATTTTATATCTATTTTTGATTTTTGTTCTATTTTTAGCTGATAAAATTATATGATAACACCTGATAAAAAAACTAAAAAAAAAAATATTATCACAGCGTTATTAATTATTGCTTTTATGATTTTTTTATTTGTATTTACATTATATAATGTGGGAGTATTTGATAGGCAGATATGATTAAAAACAAAACATTAACACCTATTATTTTAGCAGGAATTTTTATTATTATGTTAGGATTATCATTTGCTGCAGTACCTTTATACGACCTGTTCTGTAGAGTAACTGGGTTTGGAGGGACCACCCAAATTTCTAAAGAAGCACCTAAAATAGTTTTAGACAAAGTAGTAAGTGTTAGGTTTGATACAAATGTAAATAATCTTGATTGGGATTTTAAAGCTAAATCAAATGTTATGGATGTTAAGGTTGGTCAAGTTAACAGAATAGAATTTGAAGTGGAAAATTATAGTGATGATACCACTCATGGTGTTGCTAGTTTTAATGTATCACCAGCAAGTTTTGGAAAATATTATAGTAAAATAGGGTGCTTCTGTTTTGAAAAACAAGAATTAAAAGCCGGTGAAAAAGCAACTTTTGTCATGACTTTTTACTTGGACCCAGAGCTTGTTAATGATCCAAGAACAAAGAACCTCCATGATGTAACTATGTCGTACACTTTTTTCTCGACAGATTATTATAAACAATCATAATTACCAAGATGTCAGCTGAAAAAAAACATGATTATCACTTAGTTGATCCTAGTCCTTGGCCAATTTTTACTTCTATTTCTTGTTTGGTTTTGGCAATTGGATCAATTTTTTACATGCATAACGATATATCTTGGGGAATGTATCTTGGTTTTGCTTTATTAATTTACTGTGCTTATATGTGGTTTAGAGATGTTGTAATTGAGGCTGAACACCAAGGTCATCATACCCCAGTTGTTCAGATCCACCACAGGTATGGCATGACTTTATTCATTGCTTCAGAAGTAATGTTTTTTGTTGCATGGTTTTGGGCATATTTTGATATTAGTTTGTTTCCTAATGAGTTTGTTGGAAATGTTTGGCCACCTAAAGATATTGAAACTTTTGATCCATGGGATATTCCTCTTATAAACACTTTAGTTTTACTTTTGTCGGGAACTACTGTTACATGGGCTCATCACGCTTTGCTTGAGGAGGATAGAAAAAGTTTTATCCAGGGTTTAACAGCAACAGTTGTATTAGGTTTCTTTTTTACTTTACTTCAAGCTTACGAATATCATCATGCAACTTTTGATTACTCTGGCCATATTTATGGAGCTGTATTTTATATGGCTACAGGTTTTCACGGTTTCCATGTCATAGTTGGAACGATATTCTTAGCCGTGTGTTTATGGAGGGGAAAACTTGGTCACTTTACAAAAGATCACCATTTTGGATTTGAGGCTGCAGCATGGTATTGGCATTTTGTTGATGTGGTTTGGCTGTTTTTATTTGCTGCAATTTATATTTGGGGAAGTTAATAATAAACTTTGAAAAACAAGTTTTTATTTTCAGTATTTGTATATTTTGTAATTACAATTTTGTTGTCATTAGGTTTTTGGCAGGTTTATAGATTAAATTGGAAACTTGAATTAATAAATCAAATTGAAAATTCTTTAAAAAATGATCCAGTAGAATTATTTAATTCTAAAAAAAAAAATTATTTAAGAATTAAAACATCTGGAGAAATTGATTTCAATAAACAAATATATTTATATAATTTAAATGATAATGGAAAACCTGGTTTTGAAGTAATAAATTCAATAAAAATTAAAAATGAAAATTATTTGATAAACAGAGGATGGATACCATTTGAAAAAAAAGATTTACCTGAAATTAATTTAATTAATCAAAGTGAAATTATTGGTACAATTATGCTTCAACCCAAATATAGTTCATTTAAGCCTGAAAATGATTTAGTGAACAATTACTGGTTTACTTTAAATAGAGAAGACATTTTTAAATTTACAGGTAAGAAATTTTCTAAATATATTATTTATTTAGGTGGAGATTATAAGACTCCCAAACCAAAAGTTATTACAGCTAAAATTTCAAATAATCATAAGAAGTACGCTATAACTTGGTTTTCTATGGCGATTTCAATTCTTTTAATATATTTATATTTTAGAAAAAAAAATTATTAAATGAAATACGTAAGTACAAGGGACACATCAAAAACTTTTGAATTTAAAGATGTTTTTTTAAAAGGACTTGCTGATGACGGAGGTTTATTTATACCAAAGTCGTTAAAGAAGTTTGGCGAAGAGGAAATTAGAGACTTTCAAAAACTTAATTACTCTGAATTGGCAAAAAAGATTATTTATCCTTTTATTGGGAATTTTATGTCAGAGAGTGATTTAGGTAAAATTATAGACAATTCTTACTCTGTTTTTAGAAAAGATAATGTCGTAGAGATGGTCCAAATAGGTGACAGATCTGTGTTGGAATTATTTCATGGACCAACTCTAGCGTTTAAAGATGTGGCAATGCAACTTTTAGGCAATTTTTATGAATATTATCTAAGCAATAATAATCAAAAAATTAATATTGTAGTTGCAACATCTGGAGATACAGGCGCAGCCGCAATAGATGCAATAAAAGGTAAAAAAAATGTGAATATATTTGTATTACATCCAGATAATCGGGTTTCTCCAGTTCAAAGAAAATTAATGACAACAGGAAAATATGAAAATGTATTTAATATTGCTGTTAAGGGTAATTTTGACGATTGTCAAAATTTAGTAAAGTCCATGTTCTCTGATAAAAATTTTTCAAATCAAATTAATATGTCGGGAGTTAATTCAATTAATTGGGCAAGAATTATTGCTCAGAGTGTTTATTATTTTTATAGCTATTTCTTAGTTAAGTGCGATGACCAGCCAACTAATTTTTCGGTTCCAACTGGAAATTTTGGGGATGTTTATGCTGGATATTTAGCCAAAAAATTAGGTCTTCCAATAAATAAGCTAATAGTAGCAACTAATCAAAACGATATTTTGCACAGAGCAATATCTAAAGGTAGTTATCAAGCAGAAAAAGTTTCTGAGACTATATCTCCTAGTATGGATATACAAATAGCTAGTAACTTTGAAAGACTTATATTTGATCTAAATAATGAAGATGATGTTCAAACATCAAAAGATATGAGGAATATCAAGGAAATTGGAAATTATGTATTGGATAATCAAAAGCTTAATAAAATAAGAGAAAATTTTTTATCAGTAAGTATGAGTGAAAATGAGACTTTAGAAATAATAAGCTCTGTCTATAATAAATTTAATGTTGTGCTCGATCCACACACAGCAATTGGATATGGTGCATTTGATAAGTATAATTTAAGTGGAAATAATATTGTACTTGGTACAGCACATCCCTCTAAGTTTCCAGATGCTATTTTTAGAGCTATAAAAACTAATGCTGATTTACCAAATGAACTAATGTTTATTTTAGATGAAAAAGAAAATTACGATATGATTGAAAATGATGTTGAAAAGGTAAAACAACATATTAAAGACAGGCTATAATGAAAATAAAAGAAAATGATTTATTACCAAATTCTGAGATTTTTATACTCGAGTCAGGAGAGCCAACAAAAACAAATGTTGAGAATTTTTTTAAAAATAAAAAAGTTATTTTATTTGGTGTGCCAGGTGCATATACATCAGTGTGTTCTAAAAAGCACCTACCTAGCTATATTAATATGTATGACAAATTTAAGGAGAAAGAAATAGATCATATAATTTGTTTATCTGTTAATGATCCTTTTGTTATGAATGCTTGGGGAAAAGAAAATAATGTTGATGATAAAATTATTATGTTAGGAGATCCTTTTTTAAATTTTACAAAAGATATAGGTGCAGATGTTGACAAAAGTGGAAGAGGGTTAGGGATAAGGTCAAATAGATACACCATGTTTGTAGACAATATGAAAGTAATTAAACTTCAAGAAGAGAAGGATACAGGAACTTGTGAAATTTCAGCGGCAGAAAATTTTATTAAATTAATCTGAATTAGCAGCTCTTTTAGCTAACAAATCAACCTCTTCATTTAATGGATTTCCATCATGGGCTTTTACCCAGATCCACTGGATGTCTAAAAATTTAGTCAAATTATATAATTCAATCCACAAATCTTTATTTTTTACATCCTCTTTTTTTGATGTTTTCCAATCGTTGCTTAACCATGTATTAATCCATTCAGTTATCCCGTTTTTTACATATTGAGAATCTGTATAAATTTTTATTTTAGGACCAGATTTAATTCCTCTTAAAGCATTTATTGGAGCTAATAGCTCCATCCTATTGTTTGTTGTATTTTTTTCACTTCCACTAATTATTTTTTTTTTATTATTTTCATTAATTATTGCAGCCCAGCCTCCGCTACCAGGATTTGTTAAACAAGACCCATCTGTATAAATTGTAATCATTAATTCAAATAGTCCTTAAATGTATTTAAATTATTATGTGTTAGTAGTTTTTGATAATATTCATTAGGGTCTTTAATTTTAATTAAAGCTGTTTTTGGCGTATTCGAGAAGTCATAAAGTCTAGTTAATAGGTATCTAATTGCAGCTCCTCTGCATAAAGTATTTAGAGAATTTTTCTCTTTTAAGGATATTTTTTTTATACTTTCGTATCCTTTAATTAAACTTTTTATTTTTTGTTTATTCATTAAAAATTTTTTATTTTTATTATCAAAGCATAATGCATTGATACAAATAGCGATTTCATACATAAAATAGTCATTAGCTGCAAAGTAGAAATCAATTATTCCTGATAGTTTGTTTTTTTTGAAGAAAATATTGTCTATAAATAAATCACCATGAATAATACCTTTTGGTAATTTTTTTGGCCAATTTTTTCTTATATTTTTTAAGTTATTTTTTAAAAAATTTTTTAAATTTGAGGTTTTTTTTAAGTTAAACTTAATACTATTTAATAAGGGTTCTAAGTTATTAATTCCCATTGAATTCTTTCTATTTAATTTTATTTTTTTTGTTATTAGATGCATTTTTGCTATCGATTTTCCTATTGCATAGCAATCAATAGCTTTTAATAATTTTTTGTCTTTACCCTCCAAAAATGAAACGATGCATGCGCTCTTATTCCTTAATTTAATTAAATAATCTTTGTCATAGGTTTTAAGTGGTTTAGGACAACTTATTCTAGATTTATTTAATATATCCATTAATTCCATAAAAAAAGGAATATCTTTTTTAGAAACTCTTTTTTCGAATATTGTTAATATATATTTTTTATTTTTAGATTTGAGTAAATAATTTGTATTCTCAATGCCTTTTTTAATTCCATGAAAGCTTACTATTTTTTCAATATTGAAATTATTATTTATAATTGAGATATCCCTTTTACTTATCTTGGTATAGACAGCCATTTAATTGAGCTTATTAGGAACTTTGAAAACTACATTTTCTTTAATAATTTCTATTTCATCGATTGTTATAGAAAAATTGTTTTTTAACTCATTAATAAAATTTTTAACTAAAATTTCTGGAGCAGAGGCACCAGACGATACACCAATAGTTCCGCAATTTTCAATTTCTTCGAAAGGTATTTCACTCTCAGAATGTATCAAATGCGCATTTTTACAACCAGATTTTTTTGCTACCTCAACCAATCTCACTGAATTTGAAGAATTTCTGCTTCCAATAACAAAAAACATGTCACAATTTTTAGCAATTTCTTTTACAGCCATTTGCCTATTTGTAGTTGCGTAACAAATATCTTCTTTCATCGGCTCTTTAAGATCTGGAAATTTTCTTTTTAAAACATTTATTATATCTTTTGTATCATCAACTGATAATGTCGTTTGGGTTATATAAGCAATTTTTTTATCTTTATCTATTTGATAATTTTCTGCTTCTTCTTCATTTTGAACAAGATCTATAGATCCTTTTTTAAGTTGACCCATAGTTCCAATTACCTCTGGATGATTTTTGTGACCAATTAAAATAATATGATAACCAGCTTTATAAAGATTCTCTGCTTCTCTGTGAACTTTAGATACTAAAGGACAAGTAGCGTCTATGTAGGTCATTTCATAGTTACTTGCATCCTCTGGAATTTGTTTAGGAACACCATGAGCTGAAAAAATTACAGGTCTTGATTTGTCTTCTATTTCCTCAAGTTCTTCCACAAATACTGCACCTTTACTTTTTAAATTATCAACAACATGTTTATTGTGTACTATCTCATGACGGACATATACTGGTGCTCCGTATTTTTTAATAGATTTTTCTACTATTTCAATAGCTCTTTCTACGCCAGCACAGAAACCCCTAGGTGCAGATAATAATATTTTCAATTCTTTATTTTTCATTTTTCTCTAATAAATATTCCAGCAATATATGTGGAAAGGTTAAAGACGCCAAACCTATAAATATTACTTTTAATATTGAGCTATCTAAATTATTTCCATTATTTAATAAATAAAGGCTTATTAAGCAAAATACACCTGTTAAAATTGTCAGTGGAATAGCCTTTTTCACAAATATTTTAAATCCATTTAATAAATTATTACCATCTAGTTCTAGAGCTAGAGAAATTGAATGTCTGATTGAGTGTAAAAAACAAAAATAAATAGTGAATGCCAAAAGAGGAGACAAATAATAATTTAAAATTATTATTGAGAAGAAGTCTAAAAAAATTGTAAACTTTATCACTTCAAATTTATTTAAGAATAAAAAAATACTAGATAGTGTACTAACAAAAATTCCAATTTCGATTATTTTATTAGCCTCAACAAAGCTAAGGATTGAGTAAAAAACTTCATTATCAATTAGTAACAATTTAAAAATATTTACTGTATCCTGAAAATGAAAATATAATGGAGCTAGAACAATTAAAAAACCTTTAAAAAAATATAATATTTCTGTCAAATAAGATTTACTTAAAAATAAAAATTCTGTGTCTTCTTTACCAAAATGGTAAGAGGCAACTATTAAAAATAATATTAAAGTTATTGATGGGAGAAGAATCCAAGTAAAAATAATCATTAAGGCTGTTAGAATATAGAGTAAATAAAAAAGGTAAGTGTGTTGAATATTAAATAATTCTAAAAGCTTTTTTCCTTTTATATGATCAAGTGAACCATGTGATACACCTATAGTTAAAATAAGAAATAAACACAAAATTGTTGAAATATTTATATTGTTAAATTTAAAAATTAAAACAGAGAAAATATTTACAGTAAAGAAAAAAATAAATGAATGATTTAAATTTATTTTTTTTATATTACGACTCATATTAAATTATTTCCTTGAGAAATTTCCACTTGGGCATTTTTAGGATAATTTCTAAATCTTCAAAAAAATTACTTTTATTCGATAAAAAATTAATTGCAGTTTTAGATTTAGAATCAAAAACTTTGAAAAATATATTACCCATTTCAGCTGAATTATTTTTAAGAACTTTTAATAAAATTTTATCTAAAAAATCGTATTTACTTTGAATTTTGTATAAGTTAACATTTTTAATATTTTCAATGTTTTCTCTTATATATCTACTTTGTTCTTGTATATTTAAGAAAGTGTAACCTGTGCTTAATCTAGTCATATCTCCTGCTGCACCTATATAAATTTCATTCAATTTTTTTTTATTATTCTGTCTAAAAAGTGGGATTGCACCTGTTTCTTTATAATTTACTCTACAATTTCTTATATTTAAGTGTTTACTCAAATAATCATCAATTTGTTTGTCATAATCTTTGAGTTTTTCGTCATTAAGATCTGATATCCATGTAGTTTCAATTAATGCATTTCTTTTTGTAAACGGTAGCGTATAAAAAAAATGAACTTTATTTCTTTGATCACATGCAAAATCCATTAAATTAAATATTTCATCATCAAAAAAATCTTTATCAGTCTCTATTTCGACTCCACAAAAATGTTGCCATAACTCACTTTGCTTATTTTCGATTTTAGGAACACTATTAAACTTAAATGCAGTTGTTGCATCTACTTCATTTATATTTTTAAAGAAGTGAATATTTTTATTTAATCTCAATCTTGAAAGTATTTTTTCATAAAATAATCCACTGTCAATTGCCTGATAAGGAGTTGTGGGGCACTCTAAATATTTAGTTTTATTTGGTGTATTTATTGTAAAATTATCCCAGCTTTTTTTAACGCAGTCCTCAAAGTTGTGTGAAAAAACTTTCCAAAAAGACCAAGTTTTGTCTCTCTTATAATCATCTCTTGGCTCAATGATTGCTAAAGTTTTATCTTTTAATTTATCAAAAATTTCCAATTCATAAGCCAAAGAGAGCCCTGCGCAACCCCCACCTATAATTATATAATCAAATTCTTTCATCTAAATTTATTTCTTCATTAATCAGATTGTGATCATGTTCAATATTATCATCATTTTTACTTATAAGTGATAACTTAATTAAATCAAAAATAGAAAAAAAAGTTTCAATTATTTTTTCAATATTTGAAACATAAATTTTCCCAGATTCTTTATAATTTTCTAAGTTTTTTTTATTTAAAATATTATATCCTATTTTTCTATAAACTCTTCTCGCAACTAGAATAGAAAATCTAAAAGTAATTGGAATTTCCTTTATTGAGTAAAAGGAGTTATTATAAAATTTTTCTGAAAGTTTGATTGTAGTCTCAATATCCTCAAAACTTTCATTAATATAAGATCTGTTATTTTTTCTGTCCTCAACTACATCTCGAGAAATATTTGTTAATTGCATTGCAATTCCTAAATCAATTGCAGATTTCAGAGATGTTTTTTTGTTAACATTCAATATTTTAGCCATCATTAATCCCACAGTGCCAGCTACTCTGTATGAATATATTAACAGTTCTTTTTTTGAATTTAGTTTAACAACTTCTTTGATATCAGAATTAATACCTTCAAGTAAATCATCAACAATTTTTCTAGATATATTGAATTCATCTATCAGATCCCACATATTTTTAATTATTGGATCATCATAATTTTTATTTACAAAGTTATTTCTAAATTTAATAAAATTATTTTTTTTTGCTTCAATTTTGTTTTCATCATCCGCAATATTATCTGCTACTCTACAAAAATCATAAAGCACAGAGCATTTTTTATAGGTTTCTTTTGGTAAAAAAAACCCTGCCCAATTAAATGATTTTGCATAAATAGCTAAATAATTCCTAGATAACATTATAATAATTTATCTAAAACTTTCGCTGAAGACAGAACACCAGGAACTCCAGCACCTGGATGTGTACCAGCACCAACAAAGTACAAACCATCATATATTTCTGATTTATTGTGAAATCTGAAGTATGCTGATTGTGTAAATTTAGGTTGGATTGAAAATCCAGATCCATATTTTGTATTTAATTCTCTCTCAAAGTAATCAGGAGTAAGATAAAAATCATTGACTATATTATTTTTAAGATCTGGCATCAAATCTTTTTCCATTTTATCAATTACAAGATTTTTCATTTTCTCACCTTCAATTTCCCAATTTATTTTTGACTGATTATTAGGAACTGGCACTAAAACATAGAAACAATCATTTCCTTCTGGAGCCATAGTTTTGTCGGTTGCTGTGGGTCTATGTAGATAATAGCTGATATCATTATTTAATTTTTTCTTATTAAATATATCATCAAGATGTTCCTTATATTTGTTTCCAAACTTTATTGTATGATGCTCAACATTGTCATAAATTTTCTTTGTACCAAAATAGTAAACAAATAAACCCATTGAATATTCCATTCGTTTTTTTTTCCAATTAAATAACATTGAACTTTTGCGGTCTTTACTCAACATTTTTTCGTAAAATGCTGGTGGATCTGCATTACAAATAACATTATCTGCATCAATTAGATTTTCATTATTTAATCTTACAGCACTTATTTTATTGTTTTTTGTAATAATCTCTGTTACTTCGCTATTTTTTATTATTTTAATACCGACCTCATTCATTAATTTTTCAAAACCTTTAATTATATTTCCTGTTCCTCCTATTGAATAATGTATTCCCCATTTTTTCTCTAAAAAAAGAATTAATCCGTAAATAGACGTAGTAGTAAAAGGATTTCCACCAACTAGTAAAGGATGCATGCTAAGCATTCTTCTTAATTTTTCATTTTTTATAAAAGATGACACTAATGAGTAAACTGACTTATAGCTTTTAAGTTTCAGGAGAGCAGGTAATTGTTGCATCATTACAAAAGGTTTATTAAATGGTACATCTGCAAGCTCTGAAAAACCTTTATCAAATATTTTTTCTGTGAAATTAACTAATTTTTCATATCCATTTACATCTTCATTACTAAGCTTTTCAATTTGATATTTCATTTCTTTTTCGTCACCTGAATAGTTGAATTTAGTTTTATCCTCAAAAATAAATTGGTACCAAATTTTAAGCGGAGTTAGGTCTATATAATTTTTAGGGTCTTTATTAAATAATTCAAACAGTTCATTAATTAAGTAAGGTGCAGTAATCACCGTTGGTCCAGCATCATATGTAAATCCATTTTTTTTAAAAACTCTAGCTCTACCACCTAGATCCGGATGTTTTTCAATTAATATTACTTTATGTCCTTTAGCTTTAAGTCGTAGTGCTGCTGCAATTCCACCAAATCCTGATCCAATGACTATAGAGTTCATTTTATTAATTTATAGCTTTTTTAGAAAATTGTAAGTGTATTATGAGTTAATTTTTTTTAACTCTTCTTTAGTTTCATCTAAATTTTTTTGAAACACAGCATCTAATTTTGACTTGTCTACAGATGTAGTTATTATTTTTTTAACTGAGTTTACAGCAATCCTTATAGATGCATCCTTAATTTCTTTTAAGGCAGTTTCTTTCATCTGACTTATTTTATTTTCTGCCAAATTTTTCTTAATTTCTGATGACTTATGAAACTTATCATTCATTTCAATTATCAATTTATCAGCATCTTTTTTGGCATTCTCAAGAATTTCGTTACTAACAGAATGTGCTGTATCTAATTTTTTTTGTGAATTATCTAATAGTGTTTTTGCCTCTGTCCTTAATTTTTCACTTTCATCAATTTCATTTTTAATTTCAGATATCATTTTATCTAATATTTCAGAAACTTTTTGAGGTATCTTAAGATAAATTAAAAGTCCAAAAAAAATTATAAATGATACGGCTACCCAAAAAGTTGCATCAATTGCCATAGTATTTATCTCCATTTCTTTTAGACAGATCCTCAACAATTGCAGATATGCTACTATTATTTACCTCAGCTCCTATAAGTTTTTGTAATAACTCAGATGAAGTCTCAATAGCTATTTTATTTATTTTATTTGGCGCATTCTTTCTCAATGTATCTATTTCTTTTTCAGCTTCAGCAATTTCTTGATCAATTTGCTTATCAAGAACTTCTCTTTTTGCATTAATATCTTTTATCGCTTTTTCCCTTGCTTGATTAAATATGCTATTAGCCTCAAGTTTGCTTTTAGATATAATTTCATCATATTCTTTAAGCTTTGCATCACTATCTACTCTTTGTTTTTCAGCAGCCTCAATATTTTCTAATATTTGAGATTTTCTCGATTCTAGGTTGTTGCTAATTTTTGGCAGTATCAGTTTAGATAAAACTAAATACATTATACCAAAAGTAAGTGTTAACCAAAAAATTTGAGAAACCCAAAACTCTGGATTTAATTGAGGCATACCTCCGCTTTCAGCTGCAAAAGCTTCATTAATAAAAAAGAAGCTAAAAAATATTGACTGAAAATATATTTTTTTAAACATCAACTTAAAACGCAAAAAGAATGATTAACGCAACTACTAATCCGAATAAACCTGTAGCTTCTGCAAGTGCGAAACCTAAAAGCAAGTTAGGAAATTGTTTTTGAGCTGCAGATGGATTTCTCATTGCACCAGATAAATAATTTCCAAAAATTATTCCAATACCAACACCGGCTCCAGCTAAAGCAATTGCCGCTAAACCTGCTCCGATCATTTTTGCTGCTTCTAATTCCATTATATCCTCCTCTGTTATTAATGGTGTAAATTTAATGCATCATTTAAATAGATGCAGGTTAAGATTGCAAAAACATAAGCTTGAAGAAAAGCAACTAAGATCTCCAAACCTGTTAACGCAACCGAAAAACTAAGTGGAAGCCACCCACCTACTATTCCAAGACTAATTACAAAGCCTCCGAAAACTTTCATCATTGTATGACCAGCCATCATATTAGCAAACAATCTAACTGATAAACTTATTGGTCTACTCAAATAAGAAATAATTTCTATAACAACGATCAATGGGAGTAAAACTGCAGGCACTCCACTTGGGACAAATAATTTTAAATATCCAAATCCATGTTTAATAAAGCCAATTACAGTCACTCCAATAAATATAAATGCTGCAAGCATGAAGGTTACAATAATATGACTAGTTACAGTGAAAGTATAAGGTATCATTCCAAACATGTTGCAAAATAAAACAAACATAAATAAAGAAAATATAAATGCAAAGTATGGTTTTGCTTTTGAACCAGCTGTGTCGCTAATCATTTTCGAGACAAAAGTGTAGCTGAGTTCTGCTAATAATTGAATCTTGTTTGGCAGTATTGAGTTTTTTTTAGAACCTATGTTGAAAATTAATAAAATAGATATGGTACTTAAAATCATGAACAAACTTGCGTTTGTAAATGATATGTCGAGTGCTCCAACTTTGATTTCAGGTCCAATTCTATAAACATCGAATTGGGACATAGGATTTGCTGCCATAGTATATAATTACTTTTGCATATTTTTTGCAGATTTAATTACATTAGCTATTCCTGCAATTACACCTACAAAAAAAAATATTAATATAAACCAGGGTTTAGTACCAAAGGTCTTGTCAAAAATAAACCCAATAATTGTCCCTACAGCAACCGCAGAGACTAGTTCTGTGCTTAATTTGAAGGCAGTTCCAATTGGAGAAGGGTTGTTTTTCTTATTATGGAGATTTTTTTTTAAAATCTTGTTTTTTGCAATCTCTAAGCGAGTTTTAAAAGGGTCTTTTGACATTTATTTACTTTAAGCAACCATACTCTCTGCTTTTTGTAAATCAACAGCAACAAGCTGGCTAATCCCTTTTTGTGGCATAGTTACACCATAAAGTCTGTTCATTTTCGACATTGTCAATGCATGATGGGTAACAATAATAAATTTAGTGTTAGTAATTTTAATTAGTTCCTCAAGCAGATTACAAAATCTTGTTACGTTGGCATCATCTAATGGCGCATCAACTTCATCTAATACACAAATTGGAGAAGGGTTTGTTAAAAATACTGCAAATATTAAAGACAGAGCAGTTAATGCTTGCTCACCACCAGAAAGCAAAGTTATTGATTGAAGTCTTTTTCCAGGAGGACTAACCAACATCTCTAAACCTGCTTCCAGAGGATCATCTGAGTCAACTAATTCAAGTTTAGCGCTTCCACCGTTAAAAAGCTTTGTATAAACTTCATTAAATTTTCTATTAACTTTTTCAAAAGCTTCAACCAATCTTTCCCTTCCTTTTTGATTGAGCTCATTAATACTATCTTTTAGTTTTATGATAGCAGACACTAGATCCGCACGATCTTGTTCCATTTTTTTTATTTCTTCTTCGTATTTACTTGTTTCTTCATCTGCTTTAAGATTCACAGATCCTAATTTTTCTCTTGCTTGTTTTTTCTTATCTAACACATCCTCTTGATCAACAGAGTTTGGGAGTTCCTCAATTCCGTTCAAGTTTGAATTCTCTAAAATATTATTTTCATTTAAGCTTAATTCAGAACCAATTCTGTCAAGTAAATCGCTTTTTCTCTTTTGGAGACCTTCAATAGTTGCACTCGAACTTGCTTTTCTCTCCCTGATTTGAATTGACTTTTCTTGAACTTCATTTAATTGAAATCTTAAATTTTCGATATTTTTATCTGTTTCTTCTATAATAGATTCGTTATCAATTTTTTCTTTATCAGAAATTCTTAAATTTTCGGTAATTTGACCTTTTTTTTCTGCTTGAAGTCTAGGTTGATTTTCTAATTCACTTAATTGTTTTGAAAATTTATCTTTTCTTTGCGTTAATTCATTTACCATTTTTTCTGAGTTAGATAGTAAATTTTTCCAACTATCGATCTCTGTTTCAATAGTTTTAATTCTTTCATTTCTTTTTATTGATTCATTTTTAATTGATTGATTTTTACTGTATGCATCTGCATATTTTTCTTGCAGGACCTTTATATTTTGTGATTTTTCATTCACACCTAGTAATTCATTTCTAGATCTTTCATTTTTTAAATCATTTAAAAAATTATCTAGTTCCATATTACATCTGTCTAGAAGTGTCGATGCTTGATTTATTTCATTATTATCTATTAATTCTTTTACCCTAGATATTGTATTTTTAACGTTTTTTATTGGACCAATACCTATATTAATGTTTTCTTCTGCTAAATTATTTATCAACTCATCAACTGCTTTTTGCTCTTTTATAAGATTATCTTTTGCGCTTTCTAGTTCTTCATTTGAAAGTTTTTCAGTTTCAAAATACTTTGAGTCAGTCTCGATTAATTCATTTTTTTCTTCTTTCAATCTTTTTTCATTTGAATTTGCATCTATAATTATTCCTTTTTCTCGGGCTATGTCTTCATCAAGGGTTTGTATTGATTTTTTTATGCTTTCAATTTCATCTTGAGTTCTTGTATTTTCTTCATCTAGGCTTTGAAGCTCTAAATTAAGTCTTTGAATTTTAGACAAATTCTCTATATTTTTCTCTCTTAAAGGAGCCACTTTATCTGTACATAATTTTATTGAATTTTCTAATTCTGATATTTTGTTATTAAATCCCTCAACTTCACCTTCAGCCTCAGTGTTAATTTCATTTTCTATTCTGATTTCTTTATCTATTTCTAATAGCTTTAAATAGTATAACCCTGCTTCAATTTTTTTAATTTCCTCTGACATGATTTTATATCTTGTTGCTTCTTCTGCTTGCTTTTGAAGATTAGAAAGCTGCTTCTCTTGTTGTCGTCTAAGTTCGTCAGCTCTTTTCAAATTATTTTCAGCCGCTCCCAATCTTAGCTCAGCCTCGTGTCTTCTAACATGTAAACCTGAAATTCCAGCAGCCTCTTCTAAAATTGCTCTTCTATCTGTTGGCTTGGCAGTAACAAGTGCACCTATTCTTCCTTGACTAATCATTGATGGAGAATGTGCACCCGTGGATAAATCAGCAAAAAACATTTGCGCATCTCTTGCTCTAACTTCTTTATCATTAATATAAAACTTTGATCCTTTATCCTTTTCAATTTTTCTTCTGACTAGAATCTGTTCTAATTCCCTGTATTGAACTGGTCCTTCTTTATCGCTATTTTCAACTTCGATAGAGACTTCAGCAATATTTTTTGAAGCTTTATTTGAAGTTCCTGAGAATATAACATCTTCCATGCCAGAGCCACGCATACTTTTTGCAGAGGTTTCTCCCATTACCCATCTTAAAGATTCTACAATGTTAGATTTACCGCAACCGTTAGGACCAACTATACCAGTTAGCCCATCTTCAATTAAGAAATTGGTTTTTTCAGCAAATGATTTAAACCCATTTAATTGGATTTTTTTAAACTCCATGAGTAAACTTATATCAGTTTTTCCAGAGCTTTTTTCAAATTTTTATAATTTAAAGTTTTTTCAAACTTTTCGTTATTAATTATTATCGTAGGAGTAGCATTCACTTTAAAATTTTTTGCCCCATCGATTCGGTCATTTAAAACAAAATCCTCAATTTCTTTATCATTTATACAAGTTTTAAAATCGACCTCAAAACCCTCTTTTTTCAAAAATGCTTCCAAATTTTTATTAGCTTCATCAACTGTGCTTCCCTTCACCCATTTTTGTTGATTTGCATATAAGCTTTCTAATATTTCAGAATTTCCATCATTTTTACATTGAGCAATCTTAGAGGCATTAAAAGCAGCAATATCTAGTGGAAAATGTCTAAATTCAATTTTTGCCAGCCCAGTGTCTATGTATTCTTTTTTTAGTTGTGGGAAAACATCTATATGGAAACTTGCACAATGACTGCAAGTCATAGACTCAAAGGCAATTATTGATATTCTGGCATCAGGATTTCCAACAGTTATTCTTTTTATTTCATCTGAATTACTATTTGTGAAAACACTGAGGAATAAGAATAAAATTAAACTTATTTTTTTCATTTTTCTTTAAAGACTTTTGTTAATTCAATTAATGACTTTTTAATTTTTTCATTTTTAACATCATTAATTTTATTTTTATATTTATTAATTGCCACATTCTTATTTATTTTCTTAATTTCTGGAGTAATTTCTTGCTCATCATCAAAACTGACTAATTTTAATTTTTCCACAACAGAATATCCAAAAAAATTATTCATTTTATCTATTATATCTTTTTTTGAATATTCCATATCAATCTCATGACCTCTTTTAACCATTATCACAAGAGTGCTAACCCCAAATTTATTAGAATTTTTGAATTTTTTTGGATAACAAACTTTAAAAAGTTCAACCCCCACTATGTATTTCCAATTATTTAGTGTTTCAGAATAAATATGGCCTTTTTTATATATAATCTTTTTCACGTTTTTTGGCAAAGTGTCTTTAAAAGATCTTAGGCCTTGAATGGATTGACTTCTCTGCTTAGTATTATTTTTAAATTGCATATGAATAATCAGATAATAACAAATAAAATTCTTAATTGGTACGATATTAACAAGAGATCTTTGCCTTGGAGAAAAAAGGTTTCAAGTAGAAAAAAACAATATTACACTTTAGTTAGTGAGTTTATGTTGCAACAAACTCAGGTTTCTACCGTAATTCCTTATTTTAATAAATTTATTAAAAATATTCCTGACCTCGAAACTTTAGCAAATTTTGATGATCATAAATTGGTAAAATTCTGGGAAGGACTTGGGTATTACTCTAGGGTAAGGAATTTAAAAAAAACAGCTCAAGTTGTAATCAAAGACTTCAATAAAAATATACCAAGTAATTTTTCAGAATTAAAGTCTTTGCCTGGAATTGGTGATTACACAGCTAGCGCAATTTCAGCAATTGCTTTTAATAAACCTTATATTCCTTTAGATGGAAATATTGAGAGAGTTCTCAAAAGGTATTTGTACTTAAAAAAAGAATATCAAATTACAAAAGAAAACTTACAAGAAGAAAAAAAAATCTTTGGTTTGACTAACAGATCTAGTGATTATGCTCAAGCATTGATGGAATTAGGAGCATTAATATGCAAACCTATTAATCCAAATTGTGATCAATGTCCAATCTCAGCTAAATGCATATCCCTTAAAAGGAAAGATTTTGTTTTAAATAAAACAAAGAAAAAAAATAAAGACAAGTACTATCTACTTAAAGTTTTTAAAAAAAATCAAAAATACTTATTAATTAAGAATACTGAATTTAATTTTTTAAAAAATTTTGATATTTTTCCTATGAAAGAAGTAATTAAACCAAAAAATTTTAATAAGGATCTAAATATCAAATTATCAAATATGAATATGAATATTAAAATAGAATATAATAATATAGCTAAATCAGTAACCACACAAAATTGGATAGATCCTAAAAATTTACATAACTACACTTTACCGTCATTTACAAAAAAGATTGTAAATTATCTAGAAAATCATAAATGAAAAATATCGCAATTATAGGAGCGGGTATTTCAGGTTTATATTTAGCTAATTTATTCAAAAATAATAAAAACTATAAAGTCACAATTTATGAAAAAAAAAATTCAATCGAAATTAATGAGGGATATGGAATACAGTTATCAGTAAATAGTGTAAAGCTCTTAAATCAAATAGGCTTTAATTCTTTAACAGATGAGGAAAAGTTTCATCCAAAGAAAATTGATTTTTATGATCTAAAAAATTCAAAAAAAATTTGTGATTTAGAAATTTTAAAATTTAATTTAGAAAATTGCAAATATACAGCATTAAAAAGATCAAAATTGCTTCAGTTTTTGGTAGATAGACTTGGAAATGAAATAATCAAATATAATTATAGTATTAATCAAATAGAATATGGAAAAGATACTACAAATCTAACATTTGATAATGGTGATAAAAAAACATGTGATTATTTAATTATTTCTGACGGGGTATTTTCCAAAGGTAAGTCACTAATTTCAGAAAATAATTCAAATGCAATTTATAATAATTCTATTGCTATTAGGGGTAATATTCCTAAAGAAAATCTTCAAAAAATAAGCGATGTAAATGTCTCATTATTTTTAGGATCAGATTTTCACTACGTAGTTTATCCTTTAAATAAAGATGAGAATTTAAATTTTATTGGAATATTAAAACACAAATTAAATCCGAATGAGCAAAAAAATCACAAACTTTTTGATGAAAATCATTTCATAGAAAATATTAAAAACCAATTATCTCAAAAAATTCCCCTAAAGATTTTTGAAAAAATTCAAAATATTAAATTATTTCCAGTTTTCGTAAGTAAAAACTTTTTTAAACCACCAAATAACACATTTTTAGTAGGCGATGCTTTTTTTGCATTTCCTCCTTCATTTGCCCAGGGTGCTTCACAATCAATTGAAGGAGCTCACGAGTTATATGAAAGTATATTAAATAATAATAATTTTTTTAATATTAGATCAAAAAGAGTAAAAATGATTAATCGTAGATCTAATTTTAATCAATTTGCTTTTCATTTGTCTAATCCTGTAATGATTTTTTTTAGAAATATTTTAATGAAATATTTAGTTAAAAATGAAAATTTTTTAGAAAGTTATTTAGGTAAAATTTATAAAAATTAGTTTTTAGAAATTAATCTTTGTCTTAGATAATCTATTGGATAAGTTCGTCCATTTATATCACAGTGCCAAAAAGTCCATCCATTGCAACTTTCAGCTCCTAGAATAGCAGCAGCAACTTTGTGTATAGAACCCTCTGTTTGATTATGTTTTATACTACCATCGGCCATAATTCTGGCTGTTATTTTTTTCTTATTATCAAAAATATTAGTTCCAGGTTTTATTATTCCAAGCTCAACTAATGAACCAAAAGGAATTCTTGGTTTTGATCTATTATTTTTTAGCGTATCTAACAAATCATCCTCAATAGTCTTTGTAATTTTTAAGCGTTGCTCAGCAACTTTAAAATAATTTTTTTCTTTTTCTATTCCGAAATAAATTCTTCCTAGTTTTTTTGCTACGGTCGCTGTTGTTCCTGATCCTAAAAAAGGATCAAGAATGAGGTCATTTTTATTAGATGTAGCTAGTAAAATCCTATGTAATAGTGCTTCTGGTTTTTGTGTGGAGTGAATTTTTTTTCCATCCTTTTTAAGTCTTTCAGATCCATTACATATTGGAAGATCCCAATTAGATCTCATTTGCAAATCGTCATTTAAACATTTTAAAGATTGATAATTGAATGTGTATTTCGATTTTTCACTTTTAGATGCCCATATTAAAGTTTCATGAGCGTTAGTAAAACGTGTTCCTCTAAAATTTGGCATCGGATTATTTTTATTCCAAATAACATCGTTTAAAATCCAGAAACCTAAATTTTGGATTGCTGTGCCAACTCTAAAAATATTATGGTAACTTCCTATAACCCAAATTGCTCCATCTTTTTTTAAAATTCTTTTGCATTCACTAAGCCATTCATAAGTGAAATCATCATATTTTTTAAAATTTTCAAATTGATCCCACTTATCATTTACTGCACTAACTTTTGATCTATCCGGTCTAGTTAATTCACTTTTTAATTGTAAGTTGTAAGGAGGGTCAGCAAAAATTAAATCAAAAGTTTCACGTGGAATTTTTTTTAATTCTTCGAGACTATCTCCATTAATTATTTTATTTTTGAAATCTGTTTTCATTTGTAAAAATTAATTAGACTCCAAATGGATTCTACGGTCAACCTGAGATTGAAAAATTTAGATTCGATTAGTGTTTAGAAGTTAGTAGGTAACTATATGTTGTGTGCTTATAAACGAGATATGGGTGAAAAAGTTCTTCTATGATATTTGGTAATACCCAGTTTTTTTAGAGCTTTTAAATGCTGTCTTGTACCGTATCCAAAGTTTTTATCCCAATCGTAACCTTTATTTTTTTTTGATAAGGCGGTTATAAACTTATCCCTTGATACTTTTGCAATTATAGAAGCTGCAGAAATAGAGGGAACTTTTTTATCTCCTTTAATAATTGATTTTAATTTATAATTTTCTAATTCTGGAGTTTTGTTTCCATCAATAAGAACGTGTGTTGGTTTTTTTTTAAGTTTTTTGATAGCTCTTTTCATAGCTAGCAAACTTGCTTGTAGAATATTCAGTTTTTCTATTTCTTTGACAGAAGCTTTGCCTATGGACCAAGTAGAATTTTTTTTTATGTATGTACATAGGTACTC
>CACNQY010000008.1 GCA_902622655.1 uncultured Pelagibacteraceae bacterium
ATTTTGAATAGAACAATTCTCAATATTTTTTGAAATTAATTTAAATTCATTCTCTTTAAGTCTAAAATAAAAACCTATACATTTAATTAACTTTAAGGATGAAATTTCTTGAGTTTTTTTATATGTAGTTGTGTTTGACGTCATATTAGCTAGCGAAAAGTCAGATTTAGCAAATGATATATTCGTTACCTGCTTATTATTTGATGTTATAGTTGCTCCTTCATAAAGAACTAAGATCGGAGTATTTCTTATTTGTTTAAACTCTCCTTTTTTTGCATAGGTTATTTGAAATTTATTATCATTAATTTCCTTTTTTAAATATAAGTTCTTTAAGTTACCGTTTTTATCTTTTTCCTCTGTATAAATTGTAACACCTTTAATAGTATCATTAAATTTCTTGGGTTTTATAAAGTTTCCAAAAAAATTTACTGTTGATGTTCTTAGAAAAGACCTTGCCAAATCTTGTGTTTTTGGAACAATTAGTGATGTAAATATAATCTGCAGCAATAATAATAAAATTGAAATTTTTAATATAAAATTAATAATTTGAATTTTATGAACTCCAAAATTCCAAAAAATCATCAATTCATTATTTAGCTCATATTTTGTTGTTACATAGAAAATGCTAAAAAATAATACAAATGGAAACAATTTACTCAAAATTTTAGGAAAATTTAATAAAGAATAGTTTATATAAACCATATAATCTCTACCGTCTTCAATCATTATATCTAGATAATTTACTGCCTGAAAAACCCAAATAACGACACCTGTGCTAATAAGTGCAAGAAAAAGAAAAGTTAAATAATCTGATAATAATTTTCTAAATAATATTTTTTTCATTGAAATATATGATTTTTCTACTTATATACCATTTATCTCGTAGAGATTGTATTTAAAATTTATGCCAATCGCAATTAATTATAAAAATAACAATTCTAAAAAAAATATGATCAATCTTATTCTATTTGTTGACGAAAAGTTTAATATTTCTACTTTAAGAAAACATATTTCAAGCCAGGAATATTCATTTATTTCAGATTTAATTAAATCAACAGACCTCAAAAAAAAAATTATTACTTTTGATATAAGCTCAAAAAGAAAGCTAATTTTAGTTGCTCTAAATAAAAATATTACAAATTCTGGTGCAGAAAAGCTAGGTGCAAAGTTTTATGATTTATTTAAAGACTCAAAAAAAAATGAATATATATTAAATTCAGATAGCATATCAGCAGTTTCAAAAAATCTTGTAGGATATTTTGTTCATGGTTTAAGACTAAAATCTTATGTTTTTGAGAAATATAAGACAAAAAAAAGTAAGAATAATATTTCAATAACCGTAATTGGTAAAAACAAACCATCATCTAAAGATCTAATTAGATTTAAAGCTATAGAGGAAGGAACTTTTTTCACTAGAGATTTAGTTTCTGAACCAGGAAATGTTTTACATCCTGATGAGTACGCAAAAAGGTTAAGCTCATTAAAAAAAGATGGTTTAAAAATAAATATTTATGACGAAAAAAAATTAAAAAAAATGGGTATGAATACTTTACTTGGAGTTGGTCAAGGAAGCATTCGCGGATCATATTTAGTTACAATGGAATGGAATGGATTAAAAGATAAATCTAAACCTCTAGCTTTTGTAGGTAAAGGAGTTTGTTTTGATACGGGAGGTATTTCATTAAAACCTGCAAAATTTATGGAAGATATGACATATGATATGGCAGGATCTGCTGTTGTAGTAGGCTTAATGAAAAGTCTAGCCTTAAGAAAAGCAAAAATAAATGCAGTTGGTGTTGTTGGTCTTGTTGAAAATATGCCTGGAGGCAATGCACTTAGACCAGGAGATATTTTAAAATCTTATAGTGGAAAAACAGTAGAAGTTTTAAATACAGACGCAGAAGGGAGATTAGTATTAGCAGATGCTCTTACATATACAGAAGAAAAATTTAAACCTAAATTTATTGTAGACTTAGCAACTTTAACAGGAGCTATTATTGTTTCGTTAGGATCTGAGTATGCAGGTTTATTTTCAAATGATGATAAGCTATCAAATCAATTAATTAGTGCTGGAGAAAATATTGAAGAGAGAGTTTGGAGAATGCCACTAAATAAGAATTTTGATAAATTGATTGACTCAAAAAACGCAGATATGCAGAATATAAATTATGTTGGTGGGGCTGGTTCCACAACAGCTGCACAATTTTTACAAAGATTTATCTTAAACAAAACACCTTGGGCTCATCTAGATATAGCTGGTATGGCTTTTTCAAAATATGGAGGTGCACTTAATTCAGGTGGCGCGACTGGATATGGGGTAAGATTATTAAATAAATTAATAGAGGATCATTATGAGTAGTATAGAGCAAACCTTATCAATAATTAAACCAGATGCTGTTGAAAGAAATCTCGAAAGCGAAATAAAGGAAATGTTTAAAAATAATGGTTTTTCAATTTTAAAAGAAAAAAAAATTCAAATAGAAAAATCAGAGGCAGAAAAATTTTATAAAGTACATGAAACTAAACCATTTTATAGTGATCTATGTGATTATCTTTCCTCAGGTCCGATTGTTGTTATGGTTCTCGAGAAAGAAGATGCTGTATTGGGAAATAGAGCATTAATGGGTGCAACAAATCCAAAAGATGCAGAAGAGGGCACTATTAGAAAAAAATATGGAATTTCAATTGACAAAAATTCAGTCCATGGATCTGATAGTATAGAAAATGCAAAAATTGAAATAGATTTTTTCTTTAAAGATTAAATACTTTTAATATAGCTTTTGGATATATCTTATGTTCTTGAACTAAAATTTTTTTAGCAAGAGAAGTCTCAGTTTCACTTTTTGAAATTCTAACTCTTTTTTGGAGAATAATTTTTCCAGAATCTAGTCTAGAATTTACGAAATGGACAGTACAACCTGAATATTTTTCTTTATTGAGCAATGCTCTTTTGTGAGTGTTTAAACCTTTGTATTTAGGGAGTAATGATGGGTGTATATTTAAAATTTTTCCATTAAATTTTTTAATAAAATTTTTCGATAAAATTTTCATAAAACCTGCAAGACAGATTATTCTAATATTATTTTGTTTTAATACATAAAGTAATTTACTTTCACTTAAATTTTTTTCTTTAAAATTTAATACCTTTTTTTTTATTTTATATATTCTAGAATAATTCAATCCTTTTGCTTTAAAGTTATTTGATACAATAAACTCGATAGATATAGGAGATTTTTTAGTTTTTGAAAATTTAATTAGTGATTTTAAATTACTCCCCCTGCCTGAAATAAACACAGCTGCGCCAATTTTATTATAACCAGTTGATTGAGCCATGTAATTTAATTTTGTTTTTGCCCTCAGAAATTTTTCCAATAACATAAGGTTTATAATCCTTTGAAAAAAATTTATTTATCTTTTTTAAATTTTTTATGTCAATAATTAAGCAAAATCCAACTCCACAATTAAATGTTTTGAGCATTTCTTTATCGGAAATTCCGTTATTTTTAAGCCATTTAAATATTTTAGAAGTTTTGATTTGACTTAAATTTATATTTGCTGAAAATTTATCTGGCATAACTCTTGTAATATTGTCAGATAATCCTCCTCCAGTTATATTTGCACAACCATTAATTAAGTTATTGTTAATTAAATTCATTATTTCCTTAACATATATTTTTGTTGGTTTTAAAAGCTCAAATTTTAAAAATTTATTTTTTTTAATATTGATTTTTTTTTGTTTGAGTAAATATCTTACTAGTGAATATCCATTAGAATGTAAACCACTGGATGGTACTGCTAGTATAAGGTTATTTTTTTTTATTTTATTTTTATTTAAAATTTTATTCTTTCCAACAACTCCAACTGCAAAGCCAGCGATATCAAATTTTCCTTTTTCGTAAGTATCGGGCATTTCGGCTGTTTCTCCACCAACGAGCTCGCACCCAGATTGTTTACAGCCATCAACGATACCCTTCATGATTGATTTAAGTTTTTTTAAATCGATTTTATTTATTGATATGTAATCTAAAAAAAGTAAAGGCTTAGCTCCTTGAACGATCAAATCGTTTACACTCATAGCAACTAAGTCAATTCCAATAGTATCAAATTTATTTAACTTATTAGCAATCTCAATTTTAGTTCCCACGCCATCAGTACAAGCTACAATTTTAGGCTGTTTAACGTTATTTGGTATATTAGTAATTGAACCGAAACCCCCTATATTCGAAAACTTTTTTTTATTAAAATTTTTGAAAATAAAGAGATTGATATATTTAAATATTCTGGTTTAAGAAATTCAAATATACTTTTTATACTAAGCGTTTTATCGCTAATAACAGGAGTTTTTGTAATATCAATCTTTTATAATTTTTCCTCAAATCTAAAGAATGTGTATTTAGACTTAAAATCAAGCTATACAAGTGATGGAAAATACCTTGCTGTTGTTACCAAAAATGGACTTTGGATAAAAGATAGAGTCGAGAATAAAATAATAGTTACAAACTCCTCGTCGATAGATAAAGAATTCTTAATTAATAACTTTATAACAGAGTTTGATAAAGACTTTAATGTTATAAGAAATATTCAAAGTGATAAGATAGATATTTCAAAAAATAATTGGAAAATTATTAATGCCAAGGTTTTTAAAAAAAATAATTATACATCTGAAAATCAAATAGAATTGCTCACAAACTTTGATTTAGACAGAATCCAAACACTATATTCAAATTTGTCTGCATTAAATTTATATGAATTATATGAAATAAGAGAAAATTATAAAAAGTTAAATTATTCAATAACTGAAATCGATTTACATATGCTAAAGCTTTTATCATTTCCATTTAATTTAGTTTTAATAGCTCTTTTTTCTTCTTTAATAATGCTAAATATTAAACAAATCAAAAGCTCTACTTTTAAAATATCGATAGGTCTTTTTTTATCTGTAATTATCTACTATTTAAATAACTTTTTGTATGTTTTGGGAGGAACTGAAAGAATATCATTAATTATTTCAATAAGTATGCCTTTGGTAATCTTAGCAACCGTCAATAGTTTTATGCTATATAGAGTCAATGAAAAATAATATTTTCAAAATTTTTTTATCAGTAATATTTTGTTTAGTTTGTACAATTTCATATGCAGTTGAACAATTTAATTTTGATGTAACAGAGGTGCGAATACTTGATAATGGCAATAAATTTATAGGCACTAAAAGAGGTAAAATTACATCTAACAATGGAATAATTATAGATGCAAATCAGTTTGAATATAACAAGAAGACAAATATCCTTCAAGCAGAGGGAAATGTAGAAATTTTTGACAATATAAATAATTCTAAAATTTTTACAGAAAAAATAATTTATAAAAAAAACGAAAGTAAAATCATCACTAAGAATGGGTCAAAAGCAATCGATTTAACAAATAATATAGAAATATTAGCTGAAGAATTTGAATATAATATTAAACTTAATAATATAGTAGCCAAAAAGAATGTCTTTATAGAAGATAAAATTGAAGACTATAATATTAAGTCAAACTTTATTAAATATTTTAGAAACGATGGAAAAATAATAACTCAGGGCAAAACTTTTGCTAAAATAAAATCAAAATATACATTTGAGTCCGAAAATTTAACATTTTTAAAAAACTCAATGGAATTAATTTCTGATGCTAAGACCATAATAACAGATAAAAAAAATGTATATAATTTATCTAAATTTAAATACTTTTTGAGCAAAGAAGAATTAATTGGTGAGAAAATTATTGTATTTTCAAATTATAAATTGCCAAAAAGTGATAAATTTTATTTTTCAAGCGGAATAATTAATTTAGGTAATCAAAATTTTATTGCTAAAGATACTGAAATAGACATTCATAAAGGCATTTTTAACAATACTGACAATGATCCTAGATTAAAAGGTGTTTCCTCAATTAAAGAAGGTCCAATAACAAAGATAAATAAAGGGATTTTCACAAGTTGTAAGAAAGATGACAATTGTCCACCATGGTCTATCCAAGCAAGTGAAATAAGGCACGATAAAAAGAAAAAAGAAATAAATTATAAAAACGCTATATTAAAAATATATGACGTTCCTGTACTTTATTTTCCAAAATTTTTTCATCCCGACCCTACAGTAAATAGAAAATCTGGAATTTTAAAACCAGTTTTAAATAATTCAAGCTTATTGGGTAACTCTTTAAGTGTTCCATATTACCATGTGTTTTCAAATAAAAGCGATTTGACATCAGCTCCAACATTTTTTGATAGTGGTATTAAAATGATACAGAATGAATTCAGAAAAATTGGAAATAATTTTGACTTATTATTAAATTTTGGTCATTCAAGAGATTATAAGTCAACAACACAAAGTAAAAATAAAAATACTAGTTATTTATTTTCTAAATTAAATTTAGATTTAGGTTTGGAAAAATTTAATTCAAGTAAAATGTATATAAATCTAGAAAAAGTTACAAATGATACTTTTCTAAAAATATTTGACGGAAATTTAATTGAAAATACAAACTCATTAAAACCGAAAGATAATAATGTTTTATATAGTGAATTAAAACTATCTTTAAATCACGATAACTATAATTTAACTACAGGTTTACAATCATACGAAAATTTACAATTAAATAACAACGACAGGTATCAATATATATTACCTTATTATGATTTTAATAAGATTTTATCTTCAAATTTAATGAACGGATCATTAAATTTTAATTCTAATGGGAGTAATGATTTAAATGATACTAATAAGTTAAAATCCAGAATAAGTAATAGTTTATCTTACTCAAGTTTAGATTTTTTTTCAAAATATGGTTTTAAAAATAATTTTAATATTAATTTAAAAAATCTTAATTCTATTGGAAAAAATATTTCAGAATTCAAATCTAGTCCTCAAGTAGAGTTTTCTTCTCTTTTTGAGCTTAAATCAATTATTCCAATGAAAAAAGAAAATGACAGGTATATTAATTTTTTAACACCGAAAATTTCATTCAGAATGAATCCAGGAGATATGAAGGATAACAACACTAATGAAAGAACTATCAATACAGACAATATATTTTCCTTAGATAGACTTGGATTGGTAGACTCTTTTGAAGCAGGAAGATCTTTGACTGTTGGGTTAGATTACAAAAAGCAAATGCTTAAAGACATGAATAAGTATTTTGAATTTAAACTTGCATCAGTGTTAAGAGATCAAGAAGAAAATTTTATACCAAAAAGTACAACTCTTAACAAAAAATCTTCAAATATCTTTGGTTCATTGACTGGAAGTTTTTCAAAAAATTTAAATTTAAATTATAATTTTGCAATTGATAATAATTTAAATGAGTTAGACCACAATGATATCAATGCAGAACTAACTTTAGGTAATTTTGTTACATCACTTAATTTTATTAAAGAGCAAGATGAAATGGGAGATCAAAGTTTTATCAAAAACAGTACATATTATAAAATTAATGAAAAAAATAAGATTTCATTTAATACAAGAAGAAATAGAAAAATTAATTTAACAGAATTTTATAATTTAGTTTATGAGTATAAAAATGATTGTCTAGTTGCTGGAATAAAGTATAAAAAAACCTACTATGAAGACAGAGATTTAAAACCAGTTGAAGATCTACTGTTTACAATTACTTTATTTCCTTTGACTACTTTTGAACAGAAAGTAGATCAATAAAGTTTTTAAAATGAAATTTATTCAAATATTTGTAATATCTTTATTTATAAAAATTTTTATTTCATCACAAGCCTTAGCTTTAGAAAATAAAGTACTTTTTAAGATAAATAATGAAATAATTACATCAATAGATATTCTACATGAAATTCAATATCTTAATCTTTTAAATGAAAATTTAAAAAATTTAGAAAAAGAAAAAATGTTTGATATTGCGCTAAATTCTATATCAAAAGAAAAAATTAAACTAATAGAACTTTTAAAAATATATGGAAATCTAAATGTTGAAGAAAAATATTTTAATATTTTGCTAAAAGAGTTAATGGGGAAATTTAATTTAGACTCAAAAAAAAATTTTCAAAAATTTACAAATTCAAAAGGAATTGATTTCGAAAGAATAGAGCAGAAAATAAAAATTGAACTTCTGTGGAATCAACTAATTGTTAATAAATTTTCTAAAGATATAAAAATAAATAAAGATAAAATAAGAAGTGATATTTCAGAGAATACTTTACAAAAAGAATACCTACTTTCTGAAATTATTTTTAATTTAGATAATGAGACACTTGAGCAAAAGTATAACAAAATTAAAAAAGAAATTCTAAGTAATGGATTTGAAAATGCAGCTCTCATTTATAGTATATCTGGTACTGCAAATAATGGTGGTAAACTAGGCTGGATAAAACAAAATTCGTTAAACAAAAAAATTAAAAATACAATTAATAATACAAGTGTAAATAATTTTACTGATCCAATTGTTGTGCCAGGAGGATTTTTAATATTAAAAATAAATAAAGAAAAAGAGACGAGTGTGGAAATTGATGTAGACAAAGAGGTTGAAATTATTTCAAGAGAAATAGCTAATAAACAATTAAATCAATTTTCTAATATATATTTTAGTAAAGTAAAAAAAGAGGTTGTGATAAGTGAATTTTAATAATTCAATAATTATAGTTGCAGGAGAACCAAATAGTGTCTTTTTAGAAATTTTTTTTAAATCCCTAAAAAAACTAAAGACAAAAAAACCGTTAATATTAATTGCTTCACATAAATTGGTAAAACTCCAAATGGCAAAACTAAAATTTAAAAAAAAGATAAAAATTTTAAACTTTAAATATCTAGATGGTTTAATCTTAGACAATAAACATATAAATTTAATTAATGTAAATTACAATACATCTAAAGCTTTTGAGAATATATCTTCAAAATCAAATAAATATATTACTAAATGCTTCGAAACAGCTTTTAAAATAATAAAAAAAACAAAAGTTAAAAGACTGATTTCAGGTCCAATATCTAAAAAAACTTTCTTAAAAAAAAAACATCTTGGTCTTACTGAATATATTTCTAAAAAATTTAATGTAAAAGAAAGTGCTATGCTTATTTATAATAAAAAAATTTCAGTTTGCCCTCTAACAACACATCTGCCCTTAAAATATGTAACGAAAAAAATTAATAAAAAATTACTTATTGAAAAGGTTGAGCTAATAGATAAATTTTATATAGATAAATTTAAATTTCAACCTAAGATTGGAATATTAGGAATTAATCCTCATTGTGAAAGTATAGATAAATTCAATGAAGATGAAAAAATTATTAAACCCGCTATTAGACATTTAAAAAAATTAAATTACAAAGTATCAGGTCCTTATCCAGCAGATACAATTTTCTTAAAAAATAATATTAAAAAATTTGATACAATTATAGGAATGTATCATGACCAGGTATTAACTCCAATAAAAACTCTTTTTGAATATGATGCAGTAAATATTACACTTGGACTGCCCTTTTTGAGAATATCTCCTGATCATGGTCCTAATGAAAAAATGCTTGGAAAGAATTTGTCTAATCCATTAAGTTTAATTAATGCAATTAATTTTTTGGAAAAAAATTGATTAAACCAAAAAAGAGTTTAGGTCAAAATTTTTTAGTAGACAATGAAGTTTTAGAAAAAATTATAAATACAACTGATATTGAAAAAAAAAATATTCTTGAAATTGGTCCTGGTACAGGGAATCTAACATCTGCAATCCTCAAAAAAAAACCCAAAAAATTAATTGTAATTGAAAAGGATGACTATTTAGCAAAAAATCTTGAAAATAATTTTAATGATCAAATTACTATTATTAATGATGACATTTTAAATATTAATGAAAATTCTCTTTTTAAAGAGAATGTTACTGTTTTCGGTAATCTCCCATATAATATTTCAACCGAAATTCTCAACAAATGGATAATAAATTTAAAAGATAATTTTTGGTTTGATTGTCTTATATTAATGTTTCAAAAAGAAGTTGCAGATAGAATAATAGCTAACTTCAATACATCAAATTATGGCAGATTGTCTATTATTTGTAATTGGAAACTTAATATAAAAAAAATATGTGATGTAAAACCTCAATCCTTTTTACCAAAACCAAAAATTGATAGCACGTTATTATATTTTTATCCAAAAAAAGAATTTATAAAAATTCGAAATCCAAAAAACTTGGAAAAGATTACAAGAATTTTTTTTAATCAAAGAAGAAAAATGTTAAAAAAACCATATAATCAACTTTTCAATGGAAATAGTAAGATTTTAAAAAAACTAAATATTAATCTTAGTTTAAGGCCGCAAAATCTTAATTTTGACACTTATTACAAGTTAGCCTCTGAATATGAAAATTTAAGAGATTAAATGCTCAACATGATTCCTAATAAATTCAGGATCGTAGTCTTTTGATCCATTATTTATTTCTGCTTGAATAAGATCGCTAATTTTTAATTGGCATTTGCTTAATTCGTTATTGATTACAACATAATCGTAATTTATCCAGTGCAAAACATCTCTTTCAAATTGATTCATTCTCTCTTTTGCCATTATTTTATCATTCGCATGACGATTAGATAATCTTTCAAATAAAACTTCTTTACTTGGGGGCAATATAAAAAAGGTTATTAGTTTATAATCTAGTTTTTTATTTTTAATCTGATCTGCACCCTGCCAATCAATATCGAAAAGAACATTCTTGCTTTTATTAAGTTTGTCTATAACTGGAGTTCTGGTTGTTCCATATAGGTTATTAAAAACTTTTGCGTATTCAAGAAACTCCTCATTTTTTATTAATCTTTTAAATTCTGTTTCGCTAACAAAATAATAATCTTCATTTTGATTTTCATTAAGTCTTGGTTTGCGAGTGGTGTGAGATATGGAGACTTCAAAATTATCATTTTCAGATAATTTTTTTACAAGTGTAGTTTTACCTGCTCCTGAAGGAGAAGATAAAATTATCATTACCCCATCTTTTTCTGAGGGCATTTAAATTTCTAGTTAGCTTTCCCTTCGATAAATTTAACTGCATCTCCCACAGTTAGAATTTTCTCAGCTTCACTATCTGAAATTTCAGATCCAAACTCTTCTTCAAAAGCCATAACCAATTCAACTGTATCTAAACTGTCAGCACCTAAATCATCTATGAAACTAGATTCTTCAGTTACCTTTGCTTCATCGATACCCAGGTGATCTGCTACAATTTTTTTGACTTTGCTTGAAACATCTTCTGACATATTGATCCTTTTTGTTATAAATTCTTATTAGTTTAAAAACTTATTTTGTCAAGCCATATACATACCACCATTAACATGCAATGTTTCACCATTAATATATGAAGATTGTTTTGAGCACAAAAATAAGACAGCATTTGCAATGTCATCAGGGTGCCCTAAGCGTGCTGATGGAATTTTAGATATTATTGCTTCTTTATATTTATCATCTAACCTATCAGTCATAGCAGTTTGAATAAAACCTGGTGAAATACAATTTATATTAATATTCTTTTTAGCATACTCTATTGCTAAACTTTTAGACATAGCGATGATACCTGCTTTTGAAGCAGTGTAGTTAGCTTGTCCTAAATTGCCAGTATGACCAACGACAGATGTTATATTTACAATTTTGCCTGATTTATTTTTAAGCATTTTTTTAATTGCTGATTTACTCATCATAAAAGTTGAAGTTAAATTTATATCAATAACTTTTTGCCACTCATGTAAACTCATTCTTATTGCCAAATTATCTTGGGTGATGCCAGCATTATTAACAAGACAGTCTAAATTTCCACCAAGTGTTGTTGTTGCATTTTCAATAAATTCATCAATTTTAGTATTTTGAGAAATATCAAATTTTAATATTTTAATATTTCCGAATTTTTTTTTTAACTCTTCTAGCTTCTCTAATCTAGTGCCAGAAGCAATTATATTTGCTCCAGCTTTGCTCAATTTTTCAACTATAGAATTTCCAATACCGCCTGATGCACCTGTAACTATAATATTTTTATTTTTCAAATCCATTATATATTTAGTTTCACTATATCTTCGTTGTTGTTAATTGTATTAATTTTAACATCTTTACTAATTCTTTTTACCAAACCAGACAAAACTTTCCCAGGTCCAATTTCAATAAAATGGTTTACATTATTTTCTATCATATTAATAACACTTTCTCTCCATCTAACTCTATTTTCAATCTGCTTAATTAAAAGCGATTTTAGGTCTTCTGTATTTGAAATTTCCTTAGCTGTTACGTTGGAAATTAATTTATTTACTCCATTTTTAAAATTTATTTTGTGTAACTCTTTTTTCATAATGTCTGTTGCGTTACTCATTAGACTACAATGAAATGGGGCACTCACTGGAAGCTTGATATTTTTAATAGAGTTTATTTTTAAAATTTCAATTAATTTTTCTAAATCATTATTTTTTCCACTTATAACTATTTGACCTTCTGAGTTATCATTTGCGATCTGAGCTTCAAAATTTTCTTTGTTATCCACTAATATTTTTTCAATAGTTTCAACCGTTGATCCTAGAATAGCAAGCATTCCACCTTGTCCTTTTGGAACAGCATTTTGCATTGCATTACCCCTAATTCTTAAAATTTTTAATGTTTCAGGAAATTCTAAATATCCAGCACAAGATAGAGCTGAATACTCTCCTAAAGAATGTCCTGCAAAAAACTTTGCTTTATTTAAATCTATATTGAACTCTTTTTTAACAATGCTGAAAATAGAGTAACTTATTAAGAATATAGCTGGTTGTGTATTTATTGTTAAATTTAAATCATCTTTTGGTCCATGCAATATTAATTTTGTTAGAGAAAAATTAAGTGTCTCATCTGCCTCTTTAAATAAATTTTTAACAAGCTCATATTTATCATATAGTTCTTTTCCCATACCCACCATTTGAGATCCTTGACCAGGAAAAATTACTGAAAACATATAAAAAAAACCAATTATTTCGCCTTTTTAACTATTGTAATTGAACTTTTATAATAGTATATCCTCATTTTTTATTAAAGAACTTAAATGAATTTATACGAACACACTATTATTGCTAGGCAAGATACTTCACCAAGCGAATTAAAGCAATTGACCGAAAAATATTCTAAAATTGTAGAAAAAAATGATGGTGAAGTGATAAAAACAGAAAACTGGGGACTACTAAACCTATCATATTTAATCAAAAAAAATAAAAAAGGTAGTTACATCCATTTTAAGATTAAAGGCAGAGGCAATGTTATTGATGAATTAGAAAAAAATGAGTCTATTGACAAAAAGTTATTAAGATACCTTACAGTAAGAGTTAAAAAATTTGATTTAGAGACTAATTATTTTGGAAAAAAAGAGGAAATAGAAAAAAAAGAAAGTGCTAGAAAATAATGCCAAAAAGACAAAGTGGAAATAAAAAAGGAAAACAAAGTAATTTTGCTAAGCTAAGTATTTTTCAGCCAAATAAATATAAATTTAAAAAAACTTGTCCCCTATCTGCTAAAGGTGCGCCTGAGGTAAATTATAAAAATATAAAACTCCTAAAAAAATATATTTCTGAAAATGGTAAAATTTTACCATCAAGGATTACAAATGTATCTCAAAAAAAACAAAGAGAACTATCTCTTTCAATTAAAAGAGCTAGAAATTTAGCATTATTGTAATATGAAAATAATTTTATTAGAAAACATAAAAAGAATAGGCTCTATTGGTGAGATCATAGATGTAAAAAGAGGTTTTGCTAGAAATTTTTTGATAGCAAATAAAAAAGCGCTTTATGCATCTAAAGACAACATAAAAGAAGTTGAAAAAATAAAAGCTGAATTATCTAAAAAAGATAACGAAAAGAAAAAAGAAGCTTCTCAAATTAGTGAACAGATCAAAGGTAAAGAGTATTCTGTGAAAAAACTAAGCACTGAAAATAATGAACTTTATGGTTCAGTCAAACCAACAGAAATATCAAAGCTTATTCTTGAAGAGGATAAAATTGATATTAAGCCATCTATGATACAACCAGTTGAAGAAATAAAAGCATTAGGAAAATTTAAAGTTAAAATTTCTTTACACTCTGAGGTTGATGCTGAAATAACCATTAATGTTTCTTCAGCAGATACAATTCAATAATTATACATTTTTTTCCCCAACATTAATTTGTAATTCTAAATTTAGTATTTTTATGACAGTTTATCATTTATGGAAAACAATCTTAGTATAGTAAAAAATCAATTTAAAGAATTACCAAACAATATCGAAGCCGAACAAGCTGTAATTGGATCTATTCTAGTAAGCAATGATATTTTTGATGAAATTAATACTATCATTTCAAGTATTAATTTTTATGATCCAATGCATCAAAGAATATTTGAAGCAGTAGAAAGCCTTATTTATAAAGGTATGCTTGCAAATCCTATTACTTTAAAGAATTATTTTGAGGACGAAAAAGATGATATAAATGTGCCTGAATATTTAATTAAAATTACAAAATTCTCAACTTCAGTACGACAAGCTATCGAGTATTCTAAAATTATTTACGATATGTTTGTTAGAAGAGAATTAATTAAAATATCAGAGCAAACTATAGATAGTGCGAAATTAAATGATTTAGATACTAATGGTCAAACAATAATTGAAAATTCAGAGAGATTATTATTTGATCTTGCTGAAAAAGGTTCTTTTAATTCTTCTTTAGTAAAATTTGATGAGGCAATGAAGCAAACAATTGAAATGGCTTCAGCAGCTTATAAAAATGAAGAAGGTATTGTAGGTGTTCCAACAGGTTTAAGAGATTTAGACGATAGGCTAGGTGGACTTCACCAATCAGATTTAATTATTATTGCAGGTCGACCATCAATGGGTAAGACTTCTCTTGCTACTAATATTGCTTTTAATGCAGCTCAAAAATTACAAGATAGCGGAAAAAAATCTACAATTGCATTCTTTTCTTTAGAAATGTCTTCAGAACAACTTTCAACAAGAATTTTAGCAGAGCAGGCAAGAATTAGATCAAACGACATAAGAAGAGGAAGAATTTCTGATGAGCAATTTGATAAGTTTTTGGAAACCTCAAAAAATATTTCTGAATTGCCTCTTTATATTGATGAAACACCAGCAATTAGTATTGCTGCACTAAGCAATAGAGCTAGAAGAATTAAAAGATTATTTGGATTAGATATGATTGTTGTTGATTATATTCAGTTAATGAGAGGATCAAGCTTAAATAAAGACGGTAGAGTTCAAGAAATTTCGCAAATAACACAAGGATTGAAAGCAATTGCAAAAGAACTGTCAATACCTGTTGTAGCTTTATCTCAACTATCAAGACAAGTTGAACAAAGGGATGATCATAAGCCACAACTATCGGATTTAAGAGAATCGGGATCAATAGAGCAAGACGCAGATGTGGTTATGTTTGTGTATAGAGAGGGGTATTACTTGCAAAGAAGAGAACCTAGAGAAGCTACAGTAGAACATGCAGAATGGCAGGCAAAAATGAATGAAGTTGCGCATTTAGCTGAAATAATAATTGGTAAGCAAAGACACGGACCTGTTGGAAAAGTAACTCTTGAATTTGAGGAACAATTCACGAAATTTAAGGATACTCAATTAAGTTAAATTCAAATATAAAGAGCTTGAATGATAGCTCATTTATATCAAAATATTCTTCTCAAGAATCCAAAAGCAGTATTTCTAATACTTTTTTTGACAATACTCAGTTTTGGATATCAAACTAAAGATTTTAGATTAGATGCTTCATCAGAAACTCTATTAATAGAAGGTGATCCAGATTTAGCATATTTGAAAGAAGTTTCTGAAAGATATGGATCTAAAGAATTTTTAATTCTCACATATACTCCAAATGAAGGAATGGTAGCTGACTCGTCAATTAATAATTTATTAAGTTTAAAGTATAAAATTCAAAGCCTCAATTGGGTACATAGTGTGATTACTTTATTGGATATTCCTCTCTTAAATAATTCAGACGCTCCTCTTCAAGAAAGATTAGAAAGTTTTAAGACTTTAAAAGATGAAGATGTGAATAGAAACAGAGGTTTTAAGGAAATTTTAAACAGTCCTGTTTTTCGAAATTTTGTTATTAGTGAGGATGGAAAAACTAGTGGGATTATTGTTAACATTAAACAGTCTCAGAAATTAGATGATGTAGAAGATAAATCAAAAGAGGAAATTGAAATAATTAAAGATCAAATTAAAAAACAAAATCATCAAAATATTTTAGAAATAAGACAAGTTATTCAGAGTTACGGGGACGTTGGAAAAATTTATCTTGGAGGAATACCAATGATTGCTGATGATATGATGACTTTTATAAAAAGTGATATAATTGTTTTTGGTTTAGGAGTTCTGTTATTTATTATAGCAACTTTATGGTTTGTTTTTAGAAACCTTCTTTGGATTATAGTTCCTATAAGCAGTTGTCTTTTTTCTGTAATAATTATGATGGGATTACTTGGGCTGCTTGGGTGGAAGGTTACAGTTATCTCATCAAATTTTATTGCACTTATGTTAATTTTAACAATGGCAATGAATATTCATATGAGTACTAGATTTCTACAACTTAAAAAAGATTTTCCATCAAAAAATAATTTCGAAATTATTTCCTTAACTACTTCAAAAATGTTTTGGCCAATTCTTTATACTGTTCTAACAACTATTTTCGCTTTCTTATCTCTAATTTTTAGTGAAATTAAACCTATCATCGATTTTGGTTGGATGATGACTTTTGGATTAATTACATCATTTATCATTACATTTACTTTGCTCCCTACCCTTTTAAACTTTGCACCGACAAATAATATTTCAATTAAAAAAGAACAAAAATCAAAAATTACACATTTCCTAGGTTTAATTTCTCTTAATAATAAAAATTCAATTTTTGTAATAACTGGATTGATAGTAATTTTAAGTTTTATTGGAATAAGTAAGTTGGAGGTTGAAAATAGTTTTATAAATTACTTTGATAAGAATACTGAAATTTATAAGGGTATGAAGCTTATAGATGAAGAGCTAGGTGGAACTACACCTTTAGAAGTTATTTTAAAATTTCCGGAAAAACAAAAGGAAAAAAAATCTACAGAAGATGATGATTTTGATGACTGGGATGACGAGGAAGATAGTGAAGACGAAAAATATTGGTTTACCAAAGATAAAATTGATTTAATTACTTCTGTTCACAACTACCTTGATAGCTTGCCTGAAATTGGCAAAGTTCTATCTTTTTCATCTATTATTGAAGTTGCAACTCAATTAAATAATAATAAACCTTTGGGTACTTTAGAAATGGGAGTTCTATATTCTAAAATACCAGAAAGTATTAAAACAGAAATCATTGATCCATATCTTTCAATAGAAAATAATGAGGCTCGAATTAGTTTAAGAATCATAGACTCACAAGAAGATTTGAGAAGAAATGATTTAATAAACAAAATCAATTTCGATTTAAAAAATAAATTTGGTTTAAAAGAAAATGATTATAAATTAGCAGGTGTTTTAATCTTATTTAATAATTTACTACAAAGCTTGTTTAAATCTCAAATTTTAACATTGGGATTAGTTATGGTTGGAATATTTTTAATGTTCATAATCTTATTTAGAAACATTAAGCTCTCATTGATAGGTGTTGTTCCAAATTTTATAGCAGCTTTTTTTATACTAGGAATAATTGGATTATCAGGAATACCTTTAGATATGATGACTATTACTATTGCGGCAATTACAATAGGAATTGCAGTCGATAATAGTATTCACTACATTTATAGATTTAAAGAAGAGTTTAATAAAATAAAAGATTACAATAAAACACTCAAAATGTGTCATTCAACTGTTGGTGTAGCTATACTAAATACTTCAATTACGATAGTTTTTGGATTTTCGATTTTAGTATTATCAAAGTTTATACCAACAATTTATTTTGGAGTATTTACTGGACTAGCTATGTTGTTAGCTATGATATCAGTATTGACACTGTTGCCTACATTAATCTTAATTATTAAACCCTTTGGTAAATCATCTTAATGCTAGAAATCATAAATGATTTTAATAATGCAATATCTATAATTGATCTGATTTATATAATTTTAACAATCCTTTCTTTGATAAATTGTTACAAAAAAGGTTTCATTTTAAGTATTCTTTCAATGGCTAAATGGTTGTTTGCATACATAATTACATTAGTTCTTTTTCCAAAAATTAAGCCATATGTAAAAGACAAAATTGATAATGAGTATGTACTTGATGTTGGTTTGGGAATAATAATATTTGTAGTTGTTATTTTTTTTGTTTTATTAATTAATAAAGGAATTAGTAAAGCAGTCAGATATACAGGAATCGGTGGTTTAGATACTTCGTTTGGATTCTTTTTTGGATTTGTAAGGGCTTACATTATTTCTGTTTGTATTTTTTCAGGTATTCATATCGTTTATAATTATGATAAATGGCCAATAAATTTCGACAAATCATTCGTCTTTCCATATTTAGAAAAAGGTAGTAGTTATCTGATAAAAGAATTTCCTAATGAAAAAACATATCAAGACTCTAAAAAAAAAATTAAAGACCTATAATCCAAGATTAAAAGAAGAATGTGGAGTTTTTGGTATTAGTAACAATAAGGATGCTTCAGCTCTAACGGCACTTGGATTGCATGCTCTACAACATAGAGGTCAAGAGGGCTGTGGGATAGTTACTTTTGATGGAAAAAAATATTATTCAGAAAAAAGATTTGGTTTAGTTGGTGATAATTTTAATAAAGAAGAAGTACTCAATAATCTTAAAGGAAATTATGCAATTGGACATAACAGATATAGCACAACGGGAAACAACATTTTGCGAAATATACAGCCCTTTTTTGCTGACACTAATGCAGGTGGAATTGGGGTTGCTCACAACGGAAATCTTACGAATTCGATATCTTTAAGAAACAAACTAGTTGAAGATGGAGCTATATTTTACACAACTTCAGATACTGAAACAATTGTTCAATTAATTGCTAAATCAAAAAGACCAAAAACAATTGATAAAGTAATTGATGCAATTTTTCAAATTCAAGGTGGTTATGCATTAGTTATGTTAACTCAAAACTCATTAATTGGAGTAAGAGATCCTTATGGTATTAGACCATTAGTTATTGGCAAACTTGGGCACAGTTATGTTTTAGCATCTGAGACATGCGCATTTGATATTATTGGTGCAAAATTTTTAAGAGAAGTTGAAAATGGTGAAATAGTTTTAATTGAAAATAATGAACTAAAAAGTATTAAGCCCTTTCCAACTAAAAAAGTTAGACCATGTGTATTTGAGTATATTTATTTTTCAAGGCCAGATAGTCTTATAGGAGGTAAAACTGCATATGAACATAGAAAAAATATTGGAAGAGAACTTGCAAAAGAAAATGATACTAATGCAGATATAGTAGTTCCAGTTCCAGACTCTGGAAATGCGGCTGCAATGGGTTTTGCACAAGAATTAAAAATGAATTTTGAGCATGGATTAATTCGTAACCATTATGTTGGAAGAACTTTCATCGAACCAAGCCAGAAAATAAGAAGCTTAGGTGTAAAGTTAAAACTAAATGCTAATCAAACAACAGTTAAAAATAAAAAAATAATTCTAATTGACGACTCTCTTGTAAGAGGAACAACATCTTACAAAATTGTAAAAATGCTTTACGATGCTGGTGCAAAAGAAGTGCATGTTAAAATTGCATGCCCAGAAATAAGATACCCTGATTTTTATGGAGTAGATACTCCTACTAAAAAAGAATTACTAGCAGCCAATAAATCAAATGATGAAATTTGTGAATATATTGGAGCTAAGTCCTTAAAGTTTTTATCAATAAATGGATTATATAACGCTCTTAATTTTGAAAAAAGAAATAAAAGTTACCCTCAATTGACTGATCACTATTTTACTGGTGACTATCCTGTTGAATTAGTAGACGAATTAGGAGACAATAAGATCACTCAACTTTCTTTATTAAGTTCTGTATCAAAGGTTTAATATGAAAAAAGTTAATTTTACACAAATGAAAGATGGAAATAAAAAAGATTATCAACTTTTAGAAAAATATGAAAAAAAATTTGAGAGAGAAACAGCTAAAAGAATTTTAAAATATCTTTCAGAACAAACGACAACTTTAGAGGGTTATAAGATTACAAGATTAGAGCATTCATTACAGGCAGCAACTAGAGCATATAAATCTGGAGAAAGTGAGGAAATGGTAGTAGCAACACTTTTGCATGATATAGGAGATGACTTGGCTCCGATGAATCATTCTCAATATGCCGCATCTATAATTAGACCTTATGTATCTGAAAAAACTTATTGGATAATTAAACATCATGGTCTTTTCCAAACATATTATAGCGCTCATCACTTAGGTGGGGACAGAAATGCAAGAGACCAATTTAAAGATCATAAATATTACCAAGCAACAGTTGATTTTTGCGAAAAATATGATCAATCCTCCTTTGATCCAAATTACAAATCTATGAGATTAGAGGAATTTGCTCCAATGGTTGAAAGAATATTTGCAAGAGATCCTTATTATTTTGTTTAAATAATTTAATAAATTACTATTTAAGTATTAATGATCCAAACTCAAGAACAAATAATAAACTATTTTAAATCCGGTATTAAGGAAACAAATAATTTCAAAATTGGGATAGAACATGAAAAGTTTCTTTTTAATAATAATAAAAGAGTTGATTATCCAAAAATAAAAGAAATGTTTCTAGCTCTTCAAGAGTTTGGTTGGAAACCAGTTTTTGAGAAAGAAAATATTATTGGATTAAATAAAGGAGGTAAAAATATTACTCTTGAACCTGGAAATCAGATTGAACTATCTGGAGATAAATTAAACCATATGCATGAGGCATGTGCTGAGTCACAAGATTATTTGTTTGAACTTGACCAAGTAACAAAAAAACTAGATATTAAAATTGTAAGCTCAGGTTTCGATCCTTTCTCTAAATTAGAGGAAATTCCAAATAATCCCAAAGAAAGATATAAACTAATGACAAAAAGTATGCCTTTAGGGGGTGAGCTAAGTTTAGATATGATGTACAGAACATGCGGAACTCAATTGAATATAGATTATAAATCCGAAGATGATTTTAAAAAAAAGTTTCTTATAACAAATTCAATAGTTCCTATTACAATAGCTCTATTTGCTAATTCATCTATAGTTGAAAAAAAAAATAGCAATTATTTATCTTATAGATCAAAAGTATGGCAAAGTACTTCAAGGGGCGGACTTCCAAAATTATTTTTTGAAAATTTAAATTTTGAAAAATATGCTGAATTTGTAATAAATTTTCCAATTCTTTTTATTCAGCAAGAAAATAAATACATATCTGGATCTAGTTATACATTTGGTGATTTCATGAATGGTAAAATCAATGAAATTGAGAATAGACTACCGACAGAAAACGACTTAACCATTCATTTGAGCACGATATTTACAGAAAATAGATTAAAAAAATATATAGAATTAAGATCTATGGATACTTGTGGATGGGATTGTCTGTGTTCTGGTCCAGCTTTTTTTATTGGGATGCTTTACGGTAATTTAGATGAAGTCCATGAATTGATAAAAAAATGGGACAAAAATAAAATTATTAATGCATATTTAGAAGCTCCAAAAAAAGGATTTAATACAGAACTAATGGGAAAAGATTTACATTATTGGGCCGATACTTTATTAGATCTTTCACGAAAAGGTCTAAATAATAGAGATATTTTAAATAAAAAGGGTAAAAATGAAACTCTATTTTTAAATCATTTAAGAAAAGTCATTTTTAATAAATCGACAAATGCTGATTACATGGTTGATAAATTTTCAAATAACGAAAATTTAGATGAATTGTATGATTAGTAAAATTGTTGCAATACAAGGAAACGATCCTTCAAAATTAAATCCAATAACTGATACTAGTGTTTTTCTGGCAAATGAAATACAGAAAAAAAAATATAATATATTCTATTATGATCCAAAAAATCTTTCGATTATAAATTCAAAAGTTATTGCTAAAGGTTTTTTTATTAAATTTAATTATGAAAATAAAAAGTTTTTTAAAATATTAAAAAGACAAACGCTAGATCTTACAAAGTGTAAGTTTATTTTAATTCGCCAGAATCCACCTTTTAATCTTGAATATATATCGACTACTTACATTTTAGATAGAATTAAAAATAAAGTTAAAATAATAAACAATCCAACTTCAATAAGAAATATTTCTGAAAAGTTATACTCAGCTAAATATCAAAGATTTATGCCTTATACTATTTTCACTAGAGATCTAATTGAAATTAAACGTTTCATAAAAAAACATAAAAAAATAATAATAAAACCTATTCATAGTTTTAGTGGTAATGACATTCATTTATTAAAGAAATTCGATGAAAAATTAATTAATAAATTTATAAGAAAACATGATCATATTATGTGTCAAAAATTTCTTTCTAAAATAAGCAAAGGAGATAAAAGAGTTTTTATAATAAATGGCAAAGTAGTTGGAGCAATCTCAAGAGTCCCAAAAAAAGGATCAATATTAAGCAATATGAGTAAGGGTGCAAAACCTTTCAATATTAATTTAACAAAAATAGAGAAAAAAATTTCAAAATTAATTGCAAAAGATTTGAAAAAAGAAAGTATTTTTTTTGCAGGAATAGATTTTATTGATCAAAAACTTAACGGAGATATAAATGTAACCTCCCCCACTGGATTAAAAACATTTTTTGATTTATCTGGAAAAAATCTAGCTAAAATCTTTTGGATAGAACTTAAAGCATGAAAAATTTTACAGATCAACAAAAGGGTTCATTAATGGCTTTTGTTGCTGTCATGTTTATTACACCCGATTCTCTATTTATTAGATTATCAAATATTGATACTTGGGGTTTAGTATTTTATAGAGGATTAATTCCTTTTTTAACCGTCTTTATCATAATGTTAATTATTTATAGATCTGATTTTTTCAAAATGCTTTTCACAAGCGGTCCTCAAGGATTAATTTATATTACAACATTTTCAGTCACAAATGTTGCTTTTGTTGTCTCTATTCAAAATACCAATGTAGCTAATACATTAGTCATGGTTGCAATGGCTCCAATGTTGTCTGCAATTTTAGGCGCTTTTTTTTTAAAAGAAATACCAGATCGCAAAACATGGACTGCAATAACTATTACATTCATTGCTGCGGTATATATTTTTTACGACTCTTTACAAATTGGAAATATTTTAGGAGATTTATTGGGACTTGTCAGTGCTTTAGGTTTAGCTATTGGGGCAGTAACTATAAGATCAGCAAAAAAGAAAAATCTTGTACCAGCCGCAGTAGTTGGCAAACTTGTAGTTGCAATTTTTGCTACTTTTTTTATTGAAACTTATGCTTTAACTAATGGTGATTTATTAATTATTCCTCTTATGTGTATAATGTGTGTTGCTATACCTTTTGTTTTAGTAACTATAGCCCCAAGGTTCATTCCTGCAGAGGAAGTAAATTTGTTCTTTTTATTGGAAACCATAATAGGACCTATTTGGGTATGGATGATTATTAAAGAGCAGCCTAGCTTAGAGACTATCCAAGGAGGTTTAGTAATTATATTAACTATTGCTATTCACTCATTTTTAAAACTTAAAAAAACTTAAAATTCAAATTACTATTAACTTGATTTGGCCACAAATCAGAAATAGATAGCGATCGTATGAATAAAATTTTAAAGAATTCATGGGCACTATTTTTAGGTATGGGAGCTCTTATGTTGGCTTATGGCTTTCAGGGATCTTTACTTGGGGTTAGAGCTGTTAAAGAAGAATTTAGTTTAACTGCAACTGGATTTATGATGTCTGGGTATTTTGTAGGTTATTTTATTGGTGCAATTACAATTCCGAAACTAATTTTAAGAGTTGGACATATAAGAATTTTCGCTGCTTTTGCATCAATTGCATCTTTAGTTGTACTTATTCACGCTGTTTTTATAAATCCATTCGTATGGTTCTTATTGAGAGTGCTTACTGGTATTAGCATGGTTTCTATTTATACAGTTGCTGAAAGTTGGCTAAATGATAGAGCAAGTAATAAAAATAGAGGAAGCGTTCTATCATTATATATGGTCATTCTATACGGGGCAATGGGATGCGGAATGTTCTTTTTAAATTTTAGTAATCCAACAAATTTTGAACCTTTTATATTGATTTCAGTTATTACTTCAGGAGCACTAATACCAATTTTATTAACTAAGAGAAAACCACCAAGGTTTAAAAAAATTGAAACTATGTCTTTACAGGAAGCATATATTTCATCGCCATTTGGAATGGTTAGTTCATTCTTTTATGGAACAATTCAATCTGCATTATTTACTTTACTAGCTGTTTATGCTGCAGGAATGAATTTTTCTATATTTCAAATTTCTATAGTTACATTCTTACTAGCAATATCGGGTGCAATTTCTCAATGGCCAATAGGAAAACTTTCGGATATGTACGATAGAAGAAAAGTTATTGTTATTGTTAGTTTTGCTGCTGCCTTTTTTGCACTATGTTCAATTTTTGCGTCTGGTCAAATGTATTTACCAGATGGTTTAGCAACAAGTAAAATTTGGTTTTATATTTTTTTAATTTTATTTTCTTTTTGTAGTCTACCAATGTTTTCATTAATTTTAGCACATACAAATGATTTCATTCCTAAAGAAAAGTTTGTAGCTGCTGGTGCAAGTTTACAGTTTACATTTGGAATGGGGGCAATGGGTGGACCTTTTTTGTGCTCGATATTTATGAACTTAACTAATTTAAATGGTTTTTTTATATTCTTAATGTTTTTTCATATCCTGATTGGAATATATGGTATTTATAGATCAAGGGTTAGACCTGTTGTTGAAAATCCAGACTCACAATTTGTTGCAATGCCTCAGTCAATTACACCTGCTGGTATTGAATTAAATCCAACGACTGAACCTATTGATGAACCTATAAAAAATGTCATTTCAAATTCAGAGGAAAACAAAACCTTAGGATAAAATTTAAGTTAAAACTTCTATTTTATCTCCCACACAAATTTTAGATGAGGATAAAATTTGACATCTCAGGCCGCCCTTTCTTAAAAATTCTTTAAGGATATTTTTTTGTTTGAGCATTTCCGTTAAATGTCTACACGGACGGCATAAATCAATAACCTCTAATTTGACATTTCCAACGCTTAATTTTTTTCCGATTAAATCATTTAATTTAATTCCTTTTGTCACAAGATTTCTTCTAAAATCAATGTAGGATATATTAAGATCAAATCTCATATTATATTCATCAATACCTTCAGATTCAATTAATGATAATTGATTGTAAGGATCATTAAATTCATGAAAATGACGATCACCTATAATTCCTTTATTTGCTATCACCTCTATAGAATTAACTTCTTTTATGGATTGGTTGTTTTTAGCAGTAATTCCTATTTTTAATACTTCAGCCATAAATTATTGAAGAAAGAGTTAAGCTCATATAATCTTTTTTAAAATATTATGACTTATCTAACTTCAAATCAACTTAAACAATACAATGAGAAAGGTTATTTAGCTCCAATAGATATCTTGTCAAAACAAGATGCTCTAGATGCTAGGGAAGAAATTGAAAAAATTGAAAAAGAAATGCCTAATGAGATTGATAATTCAGGAAGATATAATGTTCATCTTATCTCACCAAAACTGGATTCTATCGTCCACAATTCAAAAATATTAGATGTTGTGGAAAGTATAATTGGAAAAGATATTTTAGTTTGTAGTACAACATTATTTATAAAAAATCCAAATGAACAGGGTTTCGTAAGTTATCACCAAGATGCAAAATATATTGGTTTAGAGCCTCATAATTGGGTAACTGCCTGGATTGCATTAACTGACTCATTTGAAAAAAATGGTTGTATGAAAATGTGGCCAAAATCACACTTAGAAATTAAAGATCATAATGAAAAATTCGATAAAGGTAATTTATTAACCAGAGGACAAACTGTTGAAAATGTACCAGAAAATGAAATTAAATTAGTTGAACTTAAAGCAGGACAGATGTCATTACATCACCCCAGAATAGTGCATGGATCAGGAATAAATAAAAGTAATGACAGAAGAATAGGATTTGTTATCCAAAGTTATATTGGCGCAAATGTTAGACAAACCTTGGGAAAAAATAGTGTTCAGTTAGCTAGAGGTAAAGATAACTTTGGATATCATGAGGTAATAAAAAGAACAAAAAGCTTGATGAATGTTGAAAATATTGCTTTACGAAATAAAGAGAATAAATATTTACAAGAAATATTTTATAAAGGTGCAAAACAAAAAGGATCTTATTAATTAAATTTTTCGATAATTAGAGCAATATATATAATAAATTTAATTTGTTATTGATTTAAGAATTTATAATCCTTATTTTCTTTTTTAACTTTTTTTGCTTTCCTCTCATCTAGTATTAACGCAAAATTGTGATTAACATCTCTATGTCCGGCCTCATCATCTCTAATTACTCTAACAACATCTTTTAAAGTAGAATGCAATGGCAGATTCCAATAATTTATTGCTATTTCAGGTGCAGGTTGATCTTGTATTTGACCGTTTTCTAATTCTTTCAAATATTCAGTATAACTAATTACCGCCTCCTCTTCGAAATATCCAACTATTCTATGTGCAGTCCTTTGGGAAATTATGAAAATAAACATATACATAATTATAAAAATTAATTGAGCTATCATAATAATTATACGCTCTAAAAGTGTAGGCTTTGCAATTTCAATAAAAGTCATTAAATGCATTCTTTCATTTGCTGCCTCATCTAAGAGTATTTTAATCCAACCTTTATCATCTTCCATTTTTCTTAAAGATTTTAAATGTAATAACATACCAGCAACCATACCTGGAACAGCTGCAACCGTTTCAAGAACTACAGCTCTATGGCCATATTTTTTTCTAAAAAATGCATCAGCTAACAATCTTAAAAATTTAGTAAATGCAAGTGCTACACGATCGCTGAAATTTTTTGGTCTATAATGTTTTTTTAAATTACTCATATTATATATATGGATATTATCTTTTTTTTTTCTATTACATATTTTTTTTCAAACACAAAAATAACCTTAAAATCATTGTTAAGTAACATTAATTTTATGCGACAATCTTGTAGAGATGTTATTATAAAATCAGTATTAAAAAAGTTAAATGTATATAGCAATGAATAGGTTCAAAATAGTTCTTGGTAAAGAAGAGCAATTTGAAAAAGTTTGGAGAGAAAGAGATACCCATTTAAGGAATGTGATAGGTTTTAAGGAATTCCATTTAATAAAAGGTGAGACAAATGAAGAGTTTACTTTATATGCCTCTCATAGCGTTTGGGGTTCAAAACAGGATTTTATAAACTGGACAAAATCTGATGCTTTCAGACTTGCTCATAAAAATGCTGGTCAACATAAAGATTTATATTTAGGAGCGCCTAATTTTGAGGGTTTCGAAGTAGTTCTATAAAATTATGCTTGAGCTTACATCTATTTACCTTACGACTGCGATATTAGCTATAATGATTTTTTTTTCGTTTGTTATAGCTCCTGTAACGTTCACTACTTTAGATGAAGAGAATGCTAGGAAATTTATTAGAAAAATTTTTCCTTTTTACTACAATGTAAACCTTGCTTTAAGTTTAATATTAACTTTAATTTTTGTAATACTAAAATCTTACAATCTTAATTTCTATTTGATTCTAACTGTTGCTGTTTTGTTTTTTTTATCAAATTTTATTTTGATGCCTCTAATTAATAGATTTAGAGATGAAAAAAAAGATAAGCAGTTTAAATACACTCACTTTTTATCAGTAATAATAAATTTTTTTCAAATATTATTATTATTAATTATATTAATTTTAAATTAATGAACAAAGAAAACGCAAGTAAACTCTGGAAAATTATTCAGGAAGCTGGCGATTATTTGGTTAAAAAATTACCAAGCCATCCAAATCATCCTAAAGGAAGAAATCCGTATGCTCACGTTGCAATATGTATAAAAAGTAAATTTAATGCAAGCTATAAAGATATTCCTGACGAAAAATATGACGATGTCATAAATTATATTGAATTTTTAAAAAATAATCCAAATTAGTATTTATTTTAAAAAATTATTGTTTTGGAAAATAATCCTTTAATTCACCTTCTCGATATACGTCTGCAGTACAACAATGTAGTCCTCCTCCAAATGCATAAGCATCTCTTAGTTCTACTGGTATAACTTCCATTCCCAATTTATCTAGTTGCTCTGATTGATAAACTTCACTCTTTTCAACACATACTGTTTTAGGATCTAAAACTAAAACATTCATAGATAACCACGTTGATGAGTAACATAAGGGTGGTGGCTCGTTATGTGCAGGTTGAGCGCTATCCAAAATTTCCCAACCATTATTTTCAAATAATTTTCTTTGCTCTTTTGGAAGTCTCCTTTGGGGGTTGTTAATAATTAATCCCTCTTTTATTGGTGTAAATGTTGCATCAATATGGATTGGATAAGGATCACCTGGAAAGTTAACTGCATGAACTCTGTGATCTTTGTAATGCCTTTTTAACCAGTCAATACCTTTTAAATTTGTTGTAAATCCATGTTGAACAATTAAATCTTTACCAAATCTTAAGACATCTGCTGCATCAAATAATGGTTCTTCTTCTGTTGTTACAAAATATTTTTTTTCAGTCCACTCTAATCTTTTTTGAACACCTATTTTATCTGACAGATAATCTTTTCTGTAGTCTGCATCAGTTAATCTTGGTTTTGGAGCAGACTCATGTCGCATATTAGGATCTTGATTATAGTAATCTTTTAAAAGTGGTCGGTAACATAAATATTCAAACCATCGACAACGATAACTCATTGTAGCCTCTAAAATTTCATTACCCACTGTCAGCAAAACATCCCTTGGAGGCATACAACCAAACATTGTTTCAGCTTCCCAATCAGGCGTGGATGTTTTTTGATTAAAATCTATTGGTGTTGGTCGATCAACTTTAATTCCTCTTTTTTGAAGCATATTTGAAAAATCATCTAAAAGTTGATTTGCTTTATCTACAGTATCTTTCATTCTAGGTCCAAACTGCCCTCTCATATCACTGTCTTCAGGAACTTTTGCATCTAAAGCTGGTTCAGGCGCAGGTATACAAGTACCATCTGCTCTACCAACAATTACATGTTTTAATGGATCCCATTCGTTCCAACTATTAACAACGGTTTTATTATCACTCATAAAAATTAATTTTTTATAATATTATGTTCAGGGCCGAAAGGAAATTTTGTAATATTTTCGGCTCCATCTTTTCCAATAACTAAAATATCATGTTCTCTATAGCCTCCTGCACCAGGATTACCTTCTGGGATCATTATCATTGGCTCCATTGAAACCACCATATTTTCCTCAAGTACAGTATCAATATCTTCTCTCAATTCTAGTCCAGCTTCTCTACCATAAAAATGTGAGAGCATACCAAAAGAATGTCCATAACCAAAAGTTCGATACTGAAGATAGCCAAGCTCAGCAAAAAGTTCATTTAGCTGATTACAAATGTCAGAACACTTAACACCTGGTCTAATTAGTTCTAACCCTCTCTTGTGAACTTTAACGTTTGCTTCCCAAGCTTTAAGAGATGCGTTATCAGCGTGGTCTAAAAATAGAGTTCTTTCCAAAGCTGTATAATATCCTGAAATCATTGGAAAAGTATTTAATGACAAAATATCACCATTAACTAACTTTCTTTTTGTTTTAGGATTGTGAGCTCCATCAGTATTAATTCCTGACTGAAACCAAACCCAAGTATCCATGTATTCTGCTCCTGGATAGGTTTTGGCAATTTCTCTTTCCATTTTATCTCGACCTGCAATCGCAACTTCAATCTCAGAGATTCCTTCTCGAATATTTTTCACAATTTCATCACCACCCATGTCGGCTATTCTTGCTCCATTTTTAATAATTTCTATTTCTTCACTTGATTTAATCATTCTTAGTTTCATTAAATCTTTTGATAAATCACTAAAAACTGAAAAAGTGAATATAGATCCAATTTTTTCTCTCATATCTAAAGTGACATGATCATTTTCAATACCAATACTTTTTGGAGGTTCATCTCTTCCAATAATTGAAACAATTGATCTTAAAAAGTTATCTCTTTTCCAGTCAGTATAAATAACGTTATCACAGTGTGATCTTCGCCACGGCTGACCAGCATCAATATTTGCAGATATAGTTGAGATTTTATTTTTTGTTACCACACAACCATAAGGTCTTCCGAATGAACAATAAATAAATCCTGTATAATATGCAACATTATGCATAGAGGTTAGAATAACCATATCTAGGTTATTTTTATCCATTACAGTTCTTAATTTATTTATACGATCCTTATATTCTTCATTTGAAAAAGGTAACTTAACTTTTTCTCCATTTTTTAATTCAAAAAAATCTGGCCTTTCCATAATGAAAATATTTAATTTAATGCAATATATCTTTTATTCCATCGCATAATAAGACTGTAATAAAATAAAGATACAAAAAGAAAAAAACCTCCAATAATAGTATTAGTTGAAGGAACTTCATTAATTCCAAAAATTGGAACCCAAACCCAAAATATGCCACCAATTACCTCAGTCAAGGACAGTAGTGTCAGCTCAGCAGCAGGAATTGCTTTTGATCCAATAGAATATAAAATTAATCCAAAACATACTAAAGAACCATGGAGAGAAAATAATGTTCCATTATAACTTGATGAAAAAAATACTAAGTCATTAGCGAGAATAACTATTGAAGCAAATACGAGACAAAACAATCCAGAAAAAGCAACTGTTGTAAATTTTGGAGTTTCTTTTCTCCATCTTAAGGTTACTGAGAAAATTGAAAAACCAATCGACGAAGTTAATCCAAAAATAAAACCAATTAAAGATTTTTCACCAGCATTACCAAATGCCATTATCACTATACCAACAGTAGCTACAATGATTGAAATCCACACATTTAAAGAAATCTTTTCTTTTAAAAATAAAAAAGCTAATAACGCTGTAAAAAAAGGCATTGCTGCCAAACAAAGTAGTGTAATTGCAGCACTTGTATTTGTTATAGAATAAATGAAAGTTATCATAGCTACGCCTAGACCTGATCCACCTATTATCCCTGATAAACCTATTCTGTAGTAATTTTTATAAAAATTCTTTCCCTCTTCAAAAAACAAATAAAGATTTAATAAAATAAAAATTGTTAAACCTCTTCCAAAAATATACTGCCATGGAACTAAATGAGGATTGTCCATATATCTCACGACCAGGGGGCCAAATGACCAGAGAAGACCAGCAAAAAGAACAACAGGAATTGCAATTTTTGGATTTCTAAGCTCTAACATATTCAGAAATCTAATTGTAAATAGATTTTTCTACAACAAAAATACGTTTCTAAATTAAAGTTTGATTAGAGTGGTTGGGGAAAAAACAATCTACTATCTCCCCTTTTTCAAATTTTTCTTTACCAGCGGGCAACAAAACCCAAATGTTTGAATTTACAAAAGATTTAATTCTAAATGATTCCTGTCCTTTTAAAATTTTAACTTCTAATTTTCCATCTTTAGTTGTACTTAATTTACTTTTAACAAATCTAGTAAATTTCTTTTTTTTTATAAAATTATTTTTTAATATAGCTTTTACAGACTTTTCAGGATTTAAACCTAGAATGTTCTGAATATATGGAAAAACAAAAAATCTTAAACAGGCTGCGGTAGAAATTGGGTTTCCTGGTAAACCAAATATTACTTTTGGTTTACCCTTAAATTTAGCAAACATTATTGGTTTACCCGGTCTTATTAAAATATTTTTAAATGAATGAGACAATTTTAATTTTCTTGTTACTTTTGGAATAAAATCAAATTTGCCTTTTGAAACTGCCCCTGAAGTAATTATTATGCTAGTTTTAGAGTTTAAAATTTTTAATAATTTTTTTAAAAATTTATTTTCATCATTATCTCTCAAAATTCCTAAATTTTTAAAATTAAATAAAAAGTTATTATTTAAACTTTTTAAATAATGATGGTTTGAATTTCTTATTTTCCATGATGCAATTTGGTTTTTTTCTGAAATCTCGTTACCAGATGAAAAAAAGACAACATTTATTTTTTTTTTAACTTTAATATTTTCAATGCCTAATGCTTTGAAAGCCTTTATATGACTAGAGTTTATTAAAGTATTTTTCTTAATTACAAGATCTCCAATTTTATAATCGGATCCTTTTAATCTAACATTCTCAAATTTTTTATAGGCTTTTTTAACTAAAATATATCTGTTTGTACCATCTTTAGTAAAAGTACAATCTTCAATAGGAATTATTGAATTACTATTATTCGGCATAACACCACCTGTCATGATTTCTATAGCTTCATTTTTTTTCAAGATTTTTCTGTAGGGTTTGGACCCAGCATAAATGGATCCTACAATTTTAAATTTTTTAAATGAAATATTTTTAGCGTTTTTAAAATTAATAGCAAAACCATCCAATGAGGCGTTATTTTCAGAAGGATAATTATTTTTTGTATAAATATTTGATGAGCAAATCCTATTTAAACTATTAATACTCTTAATATTTTCTTGGGAAATTTTTATAGGTGACTTATACAAAATTTTAAGTGCTTCGTTATATGATTTCATTTATATATATAATATATTTAACATAAGAAATTTTTATGAATTTAGAAATATTAAAAATCGCATCAAACACTAAAAATTTCAAAGATATTGAAAAGTATACTCATTTTTCTAAATCTAAAAATCCTTTGTGTGGTGATGAAATACACATTAAGTTAGTCATTAATAAACAAAAAATAATTGATTTTGGTTATCAAGGAAAATCATGCATTTATTGTCAAGCAACAGCAAGTATTTTATCTAATAAATTAGTAAATTATGAAACTACAAAAATTAAAGACATATGTGATTATGCAAACTCCTACTTTATTAAAAATAATAAGAATTTGAAAAAAGAGTGGAAATTTCTAAGTAAATTATTGAGTCAAAAAAACGTATCTAGACAACAATGTATTCTTTTACCTTTTAATGCGTTAAAAAAGATAGTAACAAAATTATAGAATGGGAAATTTAAAACAATCGATTTTAGCAGGGCTATTCTCAATAATTACTATTGGTATTTTAACATTGCTAACTTACAAGACAGATTTTGGCATATTTCTAATTGCCTCATTTGGTTCATCAATGGTTTTGCTTTTTGGTTATCCAGAAAGTCCGTTTGCTCAGCCTAAAAACGTTTTTTTTGGACATCTTTTAACTGCTATTGTTGGATTGTTTTTCTTACACTTTATCCCACTACCTTTATTCATTACAATTCCATTGGCTGTCGGTTTTGGTGTTGGTTTGATGATATTGTTTAATGTTACTCATCCTCCAGCGGGAGGTAACCCAATTATCGTTATTATTGGCGGTGTTTCTGTTGAATACTTACTAAGTCCAGTAATTTCAGGATCAATAATAATAATAATTTTTGCAATAATTTTAAATCGCCTAATCTTAAAAAAAAAATATCCGAATTAAATTATTTATTTGCTAGCAACTCGAATAGTATGTTAGATATTCTCTGATTTTATTAAAATAGAAAATTAAAGGAGTATTAATGAAAATACTATGTGTATTATACGATGATCCTAAAGGTGGTATGCCTGAAACTTATCCACTTTCGGATCTTCCAAAACTTGAAAAATATCCAGATGGAATGACACTGCCATCTCCAAAAGGAAGAGATTTTACGCCTGGCGAATTACTAGGTTGTGTTTCTGGTGAATTGGGTCTGAGAAAATTTTTAGAAAGTAATGGACATGAATTAATTGTAACAAATAGTAAAGATGGAGATGGATGTGAAGCAGACAAACATATTGTTGATGCAGATATAGTAATCTCACAACCATTTTTTCCTTATTATTTAACAAAAGAGAAAATAGAAAAAGCAAAAAATCTTAAAATGGCAATTACTGCAGGTATTGGATCAGACCATGTTGATTTACAAGCAGCGATGGATCATAAAATCGATGTAGTAGAAGTAACATTCTGTAATTCAAGATCTGTAGCTGAACATATTGTTATGATGATTGTTTCTATGGTAAGAGATTATCATAACCAACATAGAATTGTTAATGAAGGTGGATGGAACATTGCGGACGCAGTTCAAAGATCATATGATGTAGAAGGTATGCATATAGGAACAGTCGCTGCTGGTAGAATTGGTTTAGATGCTTTAAGAAAAATGAAACCATTCGACGTACATCTGCATTATTTTGATAGACATAGACTTCCAGAAAGTGTTGAGAAAGAACTAAATCTGACTTTTCATGATTCTGTTGAGTCAATGGTCAAAGTTTGTGATGTTGTTACTATCAACTGCCCGCTTCACCCTGAAACTGAAAACTTGTTTGATGAAGCTATGATTAGCAAAATGAAAAAAGGAGCTTACATAGTTAATACTGCTAGAGGTAAAATTTGTAATCGTGAAGCAATTGCTAAAGCACTAGAAAGTGGCCAGTTAAGTGGTTATGCTGGCGATGTGTGGTTTCCTCAACCTGCACCAAATGATCATATATGGAGAAGCATGCCTCATCATGGTATGACACCTCATACATCTGGAACCTCTCTATCAGCGCAAGCAAGATATGCTGATGGAGTAAGAGAAATTTTAGAATGTTTCTTTGAAGGTAGAGAGATAAGAAATCAATACTTAATTGTACAAAATGGACAATTAGCTGGTATGGGAGCTCATTCGTACAGTAAAGGCTCAGCAACTAGCGGTTCGGAGGAAGCAGCCAAATATAAAAAAAAATAAATTAATTTTAAAAAAAAGCGGTTTATATTCATATAAATCGCTTTTTTTATGCACAAAATAAATTGGAAATTTGACAATACTTACTCAAAACTTTCTGAAACGTTTAGAGAGTTTGTTAAACCAACACCAGTTCATAATCCTGAAATAGTAATTTTTAACCACGAATTAGCTAAAGAGCTTAATTTAGATTTTTCAAAAATAGACAATAGAGAATTATCAAAAATTTTCTCTGGAAATAGCTTACCTAAAGAAACTAAAACTTTAGCTCAAGCATATGCGGGTCATCAATTTGGTCATTTTACCATGTTAGGCGATGGCAGAGCAGTTTTATTGGGCGAACATTTAGATAATAAAAAAAATCGTTATGATATTCAGCTTAAGGGCTCTGGAAGAACTTCTTTTTCTAGAGGAGGTGATGGTCGTGCAGCTTTAGGTCCAATGCTAAGAGAATATATGATCAGTGAAGCTATAAATGCTTTAAATATACCAACAACAAGAAGTCTGGCTGTAGTAAAAACTGGGGAAAAAGTAGTAAGAGAAAATCTTTTAGAAGGTGCTATTTTAACAAGAGTTGCATCTAGTCATATTAGAGTGGGAACATTTCAATTTATTGCTGCAAAACAAAATATTGAAAATATAAATACATTAGTAAACTATACAATTAGAAGACATTACCCTGAATTAATATCATCTAAATTTAAAGCTTATGATTTGTTAAATTCAGTAATAGAAAAACAATGTAGTCTGGTAATAAACTGGATGAGAGTTGGATTTATTCATGGAGTAATGAACACTGATAATATGTCAATATCTGGTGAAACTATTGACTATGGTCCTTGTGCCTTTATGGATCATTATGATCCAAAAACTGTGTTTAGCTCAATAGATAAATTAGGAAGATATGCTTTCTCCAATCAACCACCAATTACTAAATGGAATTTAGCAAGATTTGCAGAATGTATCATTCCTTTAATTGATAAAAGCGAGGATTATGCAATTAAATTAGCAACTGATTTAATTGATAATTTTCAAAATATTTATGAGTATAAATGGTTAAACATGATGAGGAACAAACTTGGCTTATTTGGTGAGGAAAAAAAAGATAAAAATTTAATAAATGATTTATTAGAGTGGATGAAAAAAAATAAAGCTGATTATACAAATACATTTTGCCATTTAATGGGTGTAAAATCTAATGATGATATTTATAAAAAAACTGATTTTCTTGCATGGATTGAAAAATGGAAATTAAGATCGGAATTAAATAATTCGTCTAAAGAGAGGCAAATCAAACTTATGAAAATAAATAATCCAGTTATCATACCTCGAAATCATAAAGTAGAAGAAGCACTAAAAGAGGCAAATAATGGAAATTTAAATAAAATAAATAGATTATTAGATATTTTAAAAAAGCCATATAGCAATCAAGAAATATCTAATGAATTTCGACTACCTGCTCCAGAGAGTAAAGAAAAATATCAAACTTTTTGTGGAACTTAAATTATAGAACGTATGGCTCTGGTCTAGCTGTTTTACCTAAAACTCTCTCAACTGCAAAATCACTTATATCTATTGTTTGGTAAGATCCTGTTGTAATTAATTCGGTTAAAGCCCTACCAATACCTGGTGCTTGCATTAATCCTCTACCCGTAAAGCCAGATGCCATATAAACATTATCAAATTTTGGATGTTTACCAACTACCGCATTATTATCTAGTCTATTACAATCATAATAGCCTGCCCATCCTCCAGTTAACTTTAGCTCTTCGAAAGCAGGAATTCTCTTGGCTAGTGCTGGCCAAACTAATTCCTCAAAATCATTCCAAGCTGGCTCTAAATCTTCTGCATCAAATACAGAAATTGGTGAACCAGCCAAATATTCTCCCCCTTCTGGTCTCCAATATACACCTGTAGTTAAGTCTCCACTTAATGGCATCTCTTTTATATATGTTGGACATTTAACTCTAAAAACAGTGTGCTTTTGTGGAACAACTGGAATATCTTCTAATAATTCCTTTGTCCAGCATCCAGCAGCTGAAACAATAGTTTTAGCTTTTATTTCTGAAATACTTTTTACTTCACCTTTAATAAATTCAGCTCCAAGCTCTATTGCTTTGCTTTTTAGGGCGCTATGAAACATAAATGGATCAATCCATCCTTCACTTTGATTGTCTGTGTAAGTTGCTGTCTCAATTCCTTCATTATTAACGTAAGGAAAAACTTTTGATAATTCTGAGCCTTTAATATTTTTTGTTCCTGCACCACAATCTTCATGATTTTTTAATGCTCTATATTGTTCCTCTGCGTGTTCAGGGCCAAACATTAATAGATAACCATTGGTCACCATGCTTGCTGTAGGATTGGGGTTTTTTTTTGTTTTTAATAATTCTGGTATTTGAAAAATGAATTCTTTTGCAAATTTTCCTAACAAAATATTTTCTTTTTGGAAAAATTGTCTTCTAAAACCACCTAGTGATAATGGGAATGAAGCAGTTTTATAAGTGGGGTCTCTTTCAATAACTTTTACTTTTCTACCCTCTTTGGATAAAAAATAAGCTGTTGCTGTTCCAATTATTCCACCGCCAATTACTACAACGTCTTCCATTTCTAATTTAATAAAATTAAGCTTGTATTGAGAATTAGTGCAAAGCTACACCAAAGTAAATATGGAATCATTAAGTAAGCACTCAACATCTTGACGCGTTTGAACCTTAAAATAAGAATGATTATCAATGTTATTAGTATAATTAATATTAAGAGTGCTAAAACCATATTATGGTAAACAAAAAAAACTATACTCCAAGTTGTATTAAACAATAAATGAATAAAATAAATAAAAACAGTATTCATATCTCTGTTTTTAGCATGCCAATAGAGCCAAATTGATACTGTCATCATAATGTAAAGAGATGTCCAAACAGGTCCAAATACCCAATCTGGTGGATTAAAAGTTGGTTTATTTAAAAATGAATACCATGGCTCTTTAAATGTAATAGTAGCAAAACCTCCAATTAATGACGCAGTGAAAGTAAAAGAAAGAAAAAATATAAATGTTAAAAATTTATTTTTAAACATATTAGATATATACATAACAAAAAATGAGTAAAAAAACTATTTGGATTACAGGTGGCAGTACAGGAATTGGTAAATCTTTAGCAATTAAATTTGCAAGCAAAGGATGGAATGTTGCTGTGTCTGCAAGAAGAGTAGAATTATTAAATGAACTTTCTAATTCCCATGAAAATATTTCAGGTTTTCCTTTAGATGTTACTGACAAAGAAAAATGCAAAGAAGTATTTGATAAAATTAAAAATAAGTATGAAAGTATTGATATTTGCTTTTTTTCTACAGGAACATGGGATCCTAAAAAAGAAAAAGATATAGATGTTGAACAAATGGAAAATGTATTTAAAGTAAATTTTTTTGGTACTGTTAACAGTATTAAAGCAGTTGAAAAATACTTCAGAGATAGAAAAAATGGTATTATCACTATAGTTTCGTCAATTGCTGGATATAGGGGATTACCTAATTCAACTGGATATGGACCATCTAAATCTGCATTAAACAACTTAGCTGAAAGTTTGTACTTTGATTTCAAAAGATTCAATGTACGTGTTTGCTTAGTCTCTCCTGGATTTATTCAAACACCAATGACAGATAAAAATGATTTTAAAATGCCATTTTTAAAAACTCCCGAGTATGCTGCAGATCAAATTTATGAAGGTTTAGTTAACAAAAATATATTCGAAATACATTTTCCAAAATCGCTTACAATTACATTAAAACTATTAAGTCTTTTACCAAGTAAAATTTACTTTAGTTTAGTTAGGAAACTTACAAAATATCAGAAAAAATAATTAATCCTTTACAAATACAACAGTTAACTCAGCTACTTTAAAACCAAATTTAGTCATTGTAGCTCTATTTATTGCAACCCTGTCATCTTGTTTAAAAATCCAATCGTCAAATGTTATTTTCATCTCTTTACCTTTAACTGGTACCAATAAAACGTATTCAAATTTAAAGGCAGGTCCATAAGAATATCCCTTAGCTTTACCAACAACATCTCCAGCTGTTCCTTCATAATTATTCTCATCAATTTTATTTATTATCCATTCTCTATCTTGAACTTCACCATCATCCCAATTAAACTTTTCTTTAAGTATTAGCTTTTTCCCATCCCAAGTTCCATTTAAGTCTGCAGAAAATTGTCTTGTAACTTTTCCTGATCTATTTTGTAGAACTCCCCAAGCCTTCACGTTTCCAGATAAATATTCCTCTATAATTAATCTAGGTTCTTTATTTTTAAAATCTTCTGGTTTCATAGAACTATTATTCGAGCAACTTGTAATTAAGAATAATGAAATTATCAATGAAATTGACTTAATTATTTTTATATGTCGCATAAATATCTCCATTGTCTTTATTTGTTTTGCATTGAAAATTGTATTAGATCAATATTTTTTGACTTAAATCCAGCCTCACAATAAGAAAGGTAAAACTCCCACATTCTTTTAAATGTTAAGTCAAAACCTTGATTTTTTATTAAATCCCATTTTTTTAAAAAATCATTTCTCCAAATAGCTAACGTATTTGCATAATGATCAGCGTAAGAAATATATGAATTTACGGCTAACCCATTATCAGAAACGTAACGATTAATACTATTTTTATTTGGTAAAAAACCACCAGGAAAAATATATTTTTGAATAAAATCTTGTTTATTTTTGTATCGATCAAACAACCGATCATCAATAGTAATTGCTTGAATAGCAGCTTTTCCACCATCAGATAAATTATTTTTTATTGTTTTAAAATAACCCTGTAAATAATTTTGACCAACAGCCTCAATCATCTCTATTGAGGCAATCGAATTATATTTCCCTTGAAGATCTCTATAATCTTTTATTTCAATATTTACTTTTTCATTCAAACCACAGTTAAAAATTCTCTCTTTTGCATATTCAAATTGCTTTTTTGATATTGTAATGCAATCTAATTTAACATCATATTTTTTGCCTAAGTATTCAGCGAATCCACCCCACCCACATCCAATTTCCAAAACTTTGTCACCATTATTTGGTTTAATTAGATCAATTAATTTTTGGTATTTGTTATTTTGAGCATCAGCAAGATTTTTTGATTTATCTTCAAAAATGGCACTAGAGTAGGTGAGTGTGTCATCTAACCAAAGAGAGAAAAAATCATTACCTAAATCATAATGTTTAGCAATATTTTCTTTGCTTCGATTTTTGGTATTTTTGATTATTTTGTTTTTAAAAAAATTAATTATTGGAAAGTCAAGAAGTCCTGAAAATTTATATATAACTTCTATGTTTCTTGCGGTTAATTCAATTAAGTTTGATAAGTTATCTGTTTCAAATTCTCCTCTCATATAACTTTCAGCAAATCCAATACTGCCACCTCTAATTAAATTATAATTAAAATCTGGATTTTTGATTGAAATATTTGCATGCAATTTACTATCTGGATTTCCAAACTTTAAAAATTCTCCATTAAAAGTTTTTAATTCAAGATAACCATAGCTTATTTTGTTAAGAAATTTAAAAACTAATTTATCTGCTGCATTTTTTAAAAACATTAATTTTCTACTGTCATATTATTTTTAATTTTAAATTTTTTCTTTATAAATTTAATTCCTTTAATCCACAATTTAAACGCTTCATAATGTATCGCGGAAATTATTTTAAATGTCATTAAAGGGTGTTTTAGATAGGAATTCATTAAATTTTTGCTATTTAAATCAGATCTTTCACCATCTTGGGATGCAAAAAGAATTTTTCCCTCTTTATCATATTGATCTATTATTACAGATAATTTCTGTCCTGGATTTAGTATCCTAAAAAAATAATTACATTCCATTTCAATAAATGGAGAGACATGAAATTTTTTTGAACAATTGTTTTGAACTAATTTATTTTGATCCTCTACTTTAAAAACGTATGTGTGTTGCTCGCCAAATGTATTTTTGACCTCATATAGAATAGAAATTAAATTTTCACTTTTATCATATACAAAGAAAATACTTAATGGATTAAAAACGTAACCTAATATCCGTGGATAACACAAAAGTTTTATTTTAATATTTTCTGTAATGATCCTATTTTTGCTTAGGTTATTTTTTACCCATTCAACTAGAGATGAGCCATCTCGATCTCCATGATCTTTCTCGAAGAAACTTACTAAATTAAATTTATTCAAAGAAAAAAAATTTAATTTATCATTGAGCTTATTAAGCTCTGATAGATCTATAAATAGTGAAAATACTTTATATTTGAAGTAATGTTCTTTAGGTTTAAATCTCTTATGAATTACATTACCATTATATATGCAAGAATTAATCATTAAAGTTTTTTAGCATTTCAATAGATGATTTTATTCCATCTTCATGAAATCCGTAACCAAAATAACTGCCACAAAAAAGCAAATCTTTTTGATTTTGTATTTTGAAAAGCTCAGATTGAGCATCTAATGCTTTTTGATCATAGTAAGGATGTGTAAATTTTACTTTTTTTAATATCTTTTTTTTATCAATTGTAAAATATGGATTAAGTGTTAAGAAAATATCTTCATCACATCTTAAGTTTTGTAATAAATTTAACCAGTATGTAATTGAATTTTTCTCTAGATTTTTATTATCTATTGAAGAGTTCCAAGAAGACCATACTTTTTTATTTTTTGGCATAGCTCTTTGATCTGTGTGAATATAAGCTATATTTTCTTTATAACTGAAATTCGAGAGAATGTTTTTCTCATGATCAGTGGGATTTTCGATTAATTTTAAAGCTTCATCTGCGTGTGTCGCTAAAATTACCTTATCATAATCAAAGAATTCACTCTCTCCACCATAATACAAATCTAGTCCTGATGGTTTTCTTTTTATTTTTATAATTTTATAATTTTTGTAATATTCGCCACTTATTTGAGAAATAATTTTACTAACATAAGTTCTGCTTCTATTAGTTACAGTATACCATTGAGGTCTATTTTTTAATTTAAATAAACCATGGTTTTGAAAAAATTTTAGAAAAAAACCAATTGGCATCTTAGTCGCTTCATAAGGAGGCATAGACCAAATGGCCGATACCATCGGAATTATATGATAATCAACAAATGTTTTGGAAAGTTTATTAATTTTTAAATATTCACCTAAAGTAATTTTATCGTTAGAGATATTTGCTTGATCACTTTTTTTATAAAATTTAATTATATCAAAAAACATTTTTAAGAATTCAACATTAAATAAATTTGACTTATTAGCGAATATTCCACTCAACCCTTTTCCACAATATTCAAAATTTGAATTATCTACTGAAACTGAAAAAGACATGTTACTTTTTTCAATTTTAATATCATTTTCCTTAAAAAAATTAATTAAATTTGGATAAGTTTGAAAATTAAAAACAATAAAACCAATATCTACTGAAACCTTTTTTTCATTAAAAAATAAATCTATTGTATGAGAGTGACCACCAAAATGATTTTCTCTCTCAAAAAGATCTACGTGATGTTTTTTAGATAAATAATAAGCAGCACTTAATCCAGATATGCCTGACCCAACAACAGCAATTTTCATTAATTATTATGCTGCATCTTCTTTAAATTCATCCATACTTGGGCAAGTACAAAAAATATTTTTATCTCCATATACATTATCAACTCTTGCAACTGGAGGCCAAAATTTATTTGCTTTTAAGAATTTTGCTGGATATGCGGCTTGCTCTCTTGAATACTTGTGGCTCCATTCATCAGAAGCTAATTCAATATCAGTATGAGGTGCGTTTTTAATTGGATTATCAACTTTATCAAATTTACCTGACTTAATCATATCTATTTCTGATTTAATGCTTATTAAAGTGTCACAAAATCTATCTAGTTCAGATAAACTTTCACTTTCAGTTGGTTCGATCATCATTGTACCAGCAACTGGCCATGACATTGTTGGTGCATGAAATCCATAATCTATCAATCTTTTAGCTATGTCCTCTTCAGTGACCCCTGTTTCACTTTTAATAGATCGAATATCTATTATACATTCATGAGCTACATTTCCGTTTGAGCCTTTATAAAGAATTGGATAATGGTCTTTAAGTCTATGAGCTATATAATTTGCATTTAATATTGCAACTTGTGTTGCTAGTTTTAAACCTTGAGAGCCCATCATCTTAATATACATCCAAGAGATTGATAATATACTTGAGCTTCCCCAAGGTGCTGCTGAAACCGCTCCTATTCCTGTGGCTGGTCCACAGTCCTTAACAACTGGATGATTAGGAAGATAAACTTGTAAATGTTTTTTACATGCAATTGGTCCCATTCCAGGTCCACCCCCACCATGCGGTATACAAAATGTTTTGTGTAAGTTTATATGACAAACATCTGGACCAAAATTTCCAGGTCTAGCTATACCAACTAGTGCATTTAAATTTGCACCATCCATGTAAACTTGACCACCATGTTTGTGGATTAACTCACATATATCAGTAATTTTTTCCTCGAACACACCATGAGTAGACGGGTAAGTGACCATTAATGCTCCAAGATTTTCAGAATGCGTTTCTGCTTTATTCTTTAAATCCTCAAAATCAACATTTCCCTCTTTGTCACAATCAACAACAACAACTTTCATTCCAACCATTTGTGCACTCGCAGGATTTGTTCCGTGAGCCGAGCTTGGTATTAAACATATGTTTCTGTTTTCTTCACCTCTATCTAAATGATACTTTCTAATAACCATTAATCCTGCATATTCTCCTTGAGCACCTGCGTTTGGTTGAAGTGAAACTCCAGAAAAGCCAGTAATTGATCTTAGCCAATTTTTAAGGTCAGTAAACAATGCTCTATATCCTTCCATCTGCTCAATAGGCACAAATGGGTGAGGTTCAGCTAATTCTCTCCATGAAATAGGAATCATTTCTGCAGTAGCATTTAATTTCATAGTACATGACCCAAGTGCAATCATAGTTCTGTTAAGAGCTATATCTTTATCTTCCAATTTTTTTAAATATCTAAGCATATCAGTTTCTGAATGATATGAATTAAATACGGGGTGTTCTAAATATTTTGAGGTTCTTAATAAGTTTTTTGGTAGATTAGGTAAACTTACTGTTGGATCTTCTTTTTTGATTGACTCAGCTGCGTTAAAAATTTTTAATAATTGATTTACTCTATAAACATTTTTCTTTTCATCAAAAGAAACTGCAAGCATTTCGGAATTAACTTTTCTGATATTTACTTTTTGATCTAATGCATTTTTATAGATTTGATCGGTTTTTTCCTTAGTTACAATAGTGACCGTATCAAAGAAATGATCTGAATAAATTTCATATCCTGATTGCTTCAATTTATCTGCAAAATTTTTAGCTAATTGGGAAACTCGCTCAGCAATAGTTCGTATACCTTCTGGACCATGATAAATAGCATACGCAGCTGAAACAATTGCTAATAAAGCTTGGGCAGTACAAATATTACTTGTAGCTTTATCTCTTCTAATATGTTGTTCCCTAGTTTGTAATGACAATCTATATGCTTTGTTTCCATGTCTATCAACCGACACACCAATAATTCTTCCAGGCATAGATCTTTTGTATTCGTCTTTAGTTGCAAAGAAAGCTGCATGAGGCCCACCATAACCCATCGGAATTCCAAATCTTTGAGAGCTTCCTACAGCGATATCTGCTCCAAGTTCTCTTGGTGTTTTTAACTTAGCAAGTGCTAATAAATCACAAGCTAATATTGCTTTACCATTTTTTTTATGAATTTTACTAACTGCTTCACTTGGATCTTTTATATCCCCTAATGTTCCTGGATATTGTAATATACCACAAACTAAATCTTCTTTTAATTGATCTAATACTTTCTCTTCATCACCAACAAGTACTTTTAACCCCATTGGTTCTGCTCGTGTTTGAATTACATCAATTGTTTGTGGATGGCAATTTTCTGAAACAAAAACTAAATTACTATCCTTTTTATTTAATCTATGACTTAATCCCATCGCTTCTGCAGCTGCTGTTCCTTCATCTAATAAAGATGCATTTGCGATATCCATTCCAGTGAAATCAACTATCATTTGTTGGAAATTAAGCAACATTTCCAATCTTCCTTGTGCTACCTCGGGTTGATAAGGTGTATAAGAAGTGTACCAACCTGGATTTTCTAAAATATTTCTCAGAATTACATATGGCGTGTAAGTGCCGTAATAACCCATTCCTATGAAGTTAGAATAAATTTGATTTTTTTTTGAAATTGCTTTTAATTTTCTTAATGCTTCATACTCTGAGTTTGACTCGCCAATATTTAATTCATCTTTCAATTGGATCTTTTCTGGAACTGTATTTTTAATTAAATCATCTAGAGATTTATAATTAAGTTCTTTAAGCATTTTGTTTTGATCTTCGTCTGAAGGTCCAATGTGTCTTTTTAAAAAATCTTTTTGAGAATTATGTAACATTAGCTAGTACTCTCCTTTGCAAATTTATCGTATTCTTCTTTATTCATAAGACTATCCATTTCAGATTGATCCTTCATTTTAAGTTTAAAAAACCATGCTGAACCCTCTGGGTCTTCATTAATTTTAGAAGGATCATCTACAATTGCTTGATTTGTATCTACCACCTCACCACTAACTGGAGTATAAACATCGCTAGCAGCTTTTGTTGACTCGACCACTCCTGCCGTACCATCTTTTTCAACATTGGATCCTTTTTCGGGAAGTTCTGCAAAAACTATATCCCCAAGCATTTCTGTTGCATGCTTTGTAATTCCTATTGTAGCTACATCTCCCTCTAAAGTAATCCACTCATGTTCTTTTGAAAATTTTACATCACTCATTAATTTATTCCTTTCACATAATTTTTTTTATAAAATGGTAATTTACAAACACTTGCTGGATATTTTTTTCCTCTTACCTCAAGCAAAATTTTAG
>CACNQY010000009.1 GCA_902622655.1 uncultured Pelagibacteraceae bacterium
CTTACTGTCTCTCTTGGTACATTAAGATATTCTGCAATTTCAGATTTTTTTATACTTAAAGGTTCTAATGAATTAATATTTAAAATTTCATCATAGCTATAATTCATGTTTCTTTTGCTCATTGATTTAAGGGCTTTAAAAACTAAAAATGAAAGAATTAAATTACAATCTAAATCTCTAACGATCGAATTTTGACCTTGATATAAAAATTCCGAAACCAATATAAAATGAGCTCGGGAATAATCTCCCTGATATTTGCTTATTACTGAAAAAATTTCTTTATCGTTAAATTCCATAAACTTATTATGCCCAAAATGGTGATTATTTCCAATGATTAATATGAGACAAAATATAATTAAAAAATAAGATATTCTCTCATTTTACAAAATAACAAAAAAAGTTATTTACTTATTTGTACTCTATTGAAGTTAACTCATATAAACGACTAATAGTACGTTTAAATGGTTTTTCTAGTAATTTTGAGGATGTAAGTTCATCTAGGCTTTGATTGGTTGTAACTGATATTGGTATATTTTTATCATATATAACATCCAATAAAGTTATAAAGCGTTGCTGCTGATTTGGATTATTGTCATCAAATTTTGGTATTTGATCTATCACAATGAACTTACAATTTTTTATTATTTCTAAATAATCTTCTGCACCTAAATTTTTATCACATAAATCTTTAAAATTAAACCTAGCGATTCCTTCATAAAAGTTTTCAATATTAAAATTTCTTCCTTTGACATTTATTATTTTTAGACTCTGCTTCTTATCTCTTGTAATAGTTCTAAAAAATTTATTTATTTTAAAATTAGTTTCCTTGTTAAGTGGATAAAAATATCTTTGTTTTTCATTATTACTTTGTTTTCTATAATCATCTTTAATTTTAAGTTCATTTTCATTAGATTGCTGTTCCATGATTTGAATAAATGGTTTAAATTGATCTCTTTGAAGACCATCTTTATATAATTCAGATATTTTGGTATTTGATGTTACAATAATTTTAATATTTTCTTTAAAGATTTGATCAAATAGTTTTCCTAAAATCATAGCATCAACGATGTTTGTTACTTGAAATTCATCAAAGTAAATTAAAGAAGCTCTAGTTTTTAAATTTTTTACAAATTGATTAATTATATTTTCCTCATCTTTTCCCTTTTTTTTGTGAGCAAAATCATGGAAGCTTAACATAAACTCGTTAAAGTGAAATTTTATTTTATTTTCTTTAATATAATTAAAAAAAAAATTTAAAATCATTGTTTTGCCAACACCAACATCCCCAAATAAATAAAAACATTTGTAAGAGAGTTTTTTTGATACTAGTCTAGAAAAAAAAGATTTAAAATTACTACGATAAAATTGATCTAATTTTTTGACAATTTCAATTTGATCTGGATTAATTTCTAATATTTCATTATTGCAATAAGTTATAAAGTTTTTTTGAAAATTATTTACCATTATTTTTTTTTGTTTTAAAATCAATGCCATATTCTGATCTTGGTCCTTTTCGTAAGCCAAAAGGTCCTGAAATAAATAATGTTAATGGTTTAGTGCCTGGTTTTATATCAACTCGATGTAAATTATTTGCAGATCTAAATCCTATATAACCGGGTGGTCGCCAAAATTTACCTTCATTTAATGTTTCCCAATAACCGTCTCTTAAAATTATAGTTATATAAGGAAAAGTATGATTGTGAACTCCCTCTCCATGATCATCAGCTAACATTTCATGTATTAGTATATTAAATGGAAACCACTTAGGACGGTGACGCATTAATACATAATATCGATTCATCCAGGGTTTTGCTTCATTGAATCTAGGATGAGATGGTCCTCTATCTAATACTACTTTCTTTCTTCCAATCTTTTCTAAAAATTTTAAGAACATAATTAATCATACTTTATGATGGAACCATTTCTTACTACATATAAATTTTTATTAAAAATAAATGGTTCTGAAATAAAGTCACTAGAGATCTTTTCAATTTTAACTGTATTTCCAAGACTAATTCCAACTATGATTATTTTACCATCCGAATTTGTTAAATATAAATTATTTTTTCCAATTACAAATCCAACAGGATTGATATTTTTTCTTTTTTTCTCTTTATAGTGATTATAAAGATTAGTTATTCTAATTATATTACCTTTGTTTTTATCTATTATATAAAAGTAACCATCGTTGGAAATTGTTAAAATTAGGTTACCAATCAATCTGGGAGTAACATTTGAATTAATATTGGTAATCCAATTTATAGTACCTGTTTTTAAATCTATTGAATAAAATTCATCTTTATTATTTGAAAAATATAATGATTTGCCATCAGATACAATTTTAGAAGTTTTAAAGTTATAAGACTCATTAATAATATCGCTACTTTGAGTTGGTAATTGCCAAACAATTAAACCTGTTTCAATATCCACAGCTGTAATATCACCAATAGAGTTTAAAAAAATGACTTTTTCATTAATAATTATTAGAGAAAATTTAGAAAGTGAAATTGTAAATGTATCTTCTGTTTGTGTATTCCAGCATTCATTACCATCTAAAATAAAATAACATCTTAATGTATTTTTATAATCTACAACAAATATCTTATCTTTGTATTTTTTTATTTCTGAGTTAAAAGGGTAAGTATTACTTTTTTTCCAATTTAGTTTACCTGTTTTTAAATTTATAGAATAATATTTTGCTATGCTATCAGCAACTAAAAGATTCTGATTATCTAAAATAAATTTTAGTTTTGGTCCTAACTTTTTTTCCGCTTTTGAATAGTTATTTTGCTTCCAAATAATTTTTTGATTGTTGTCATATCTTATAATTGAACCCTTTTTATCAAAAAATACTATTCCATCTTTTAAAAAAACTGGTTTAAAATTTAATTGATTAATTTCATCTAGTTTTGAAAATTTAAAGCTAGCGATTTTATTGAATCTGCCATCATAATCTTGAGGACCATAATAATTTAAATTATCATTGATTATATTACTAGATTTAATTTTAGATAAATCTAATTTTAATCCTTGATTGAATTCCGAAACAGATCTCTTTTCTTCAACAAAAACTTTTTTAATGTTTTTGCTTGTTTCTAATTTATTTTCTTTATTTTTCCAAATCCTAGAATTTTCATTTAATGAGCAGTGGCTTAGTAAAACTAATAAAATTAAAGATATTAAAATTTTATTCACTCAAGTCTCTATTCAATCTTTTTTCTGCTTGCAGCTTTATATCTATATTTGAATTTTCTAAAGCTACTATTTGATTGAAAAACTCTTTTGCTTTTTCTTTTTGATTTTGTGAATAAAAATATTCAGCCATTAAATATAAAGCATGAGATTTCCATACACTTTTTGAATTAATAAGTGGATTTAACATGTTCAAAAGTTCACTTTCTTGAGCATTATCTGCATTGTATAAAGCTTTTTTATAAATTACTAAATTTTTTATCTCGTCATCTAATGAAGTACTATTTATCAAAATATTAAATAATGAATTTATCTTTTCTAGATCATCCACAAGATTTTTATCAATAATAAAGTAAAGTGCTAATGGAGAATAAGTTGGGTCTTTCTTATTAATAATTTCAATTAAGCTAGCTGCAGTTTTATCTTTTGAGCTCTCTAAATACTCTATTGTTATTGAGTTAAAGTTATCTGATATTTCTTTTTTCTTTTGTATTCTATATTTATCAAAACTATAAATACCTATTACAACAATAATTAAAATTATTACGGCAGAAATAATTTTATTTTTATTATTAATAAAAAAATTTTTAATTTTTTCATTTCTGGTATTAGCATTAATAATTGATAAATCTTCGTCCATAATTAAATCATATTCCGTAATACGTATTGTAGAATACCTCCATTTTTGTAGTATTCTAATTCATTTTTAGTATCAATTCTGCATATTGTTTTAACCTTTTTAATTACACCTGACACGTACTTTATTTCTAATAATAATTCATCAGATGGGTTGATACCTTTTTCAATATCAACTACACTGATTAGCTCAGATCCAATTAAGTTTAGATTTTTTCTGTTTGTATCATTGGTAAATTGCAAAGGTAAAATACCCATTCCAATTAAATTTGATCTGTGTATTCTTTCAAAACTTTCTGCTATTACAGCCTTTACTCCTAATAATTTGGTTCCCTTAGCTGCCCAATCTCTAGATGATCCAGTTCCATATTCTTTACCACCGATTACAACTAAATCTGTTCCTCTCTTTTTATACTCAACAACAGCATCATAAACTGGAAGAATTTTTTCTTCTGGATATAACTTTGTAAATCCACCTTCTGTTCCTGGTGCCATTTCATTTCTTATTCTAATATTTGCAAAAGTTCCTCTCATCATAACTTCGTGATTTCCTCTTCTTGAACCGTAAGAATTGTAGTCTTTTGGTAAAATTTGATTTTTCATAAAATATTCACCTGTTGGACTATCTTTTTGGATACTTCCAGCTGGTGATATGTGATCAGTGGTGACCATGTCTCCCAAAATAAGTAATGGTCTTGCATCTTTAATTTCTTTAAAGCCTTCGGGCTCATCAGGTAATGAGTCAAAAAAAGGTGGTTTTTTTACATAAGTCGATCCCTCATCCCAGTTATAAATACTACTTTTGTCTGTTTTGATTTTCTGCCACTGACTTGGGCCCTCTGAAACATTAGAGTACCTTTGAATAAACATTTCTGCATTAAGAGATTTTTTTAAAGTTTCCTCTATTTCTTTATTTGAAGGCCAAATGTCTTTTAAAAATATATCATTACCATTTTTATCTTTTCCTAATTTGTCTTTATATAAATCAAACTCCATGTGTCCTGCAATAGCATAAGCAACAACCAATGGTGGTGAAGCAAGGTAATTTGCTTTTATATGTGGAGAAATTCTTCCTTCAAAATTTCTATTTCCAGATAAAACAGAAACCGCATAAATGTTTTCTTTTTGTATGGCTTCGACTATATTTTCTGCCAGAGGTCCTGAATTTCCTATACAAGTTGTGCAACCATATCCTACTAAATTAAAACCCAATTTGTCCAAATAAACATTTAATCCTGCTTTTTTTAAATAATCAGTCACAACTTGAGATCCTGGTGCTAACGAAGTTTTTACCCACGGTTTAACTTCAAGTCCAAGCTCAACTGCCCTTTTAGCTAACAATCCAGCTCCAATTAAAACATTTGGATTAGATGTATTGGTACATGAAGTAATTGCGGCAATTAATATAGAGCCATCTTTTATTTCATAATCACTATTAGGTACTTTTGAAACAGATTTTTCTTTTTTGCCTGTCGCCTCTTGCATAACTTTTTTAAATGAATTTGGAGCTTCATTTAAAAGTACTTTATCTTGAGGTCTTTTGGGACCCGATATTGTTGGAACAACATTAGCCATATCTAATGATATAATGTCAGTAAACACTATGTCTTCACTAGCCCACAAACCTTGTTCTTTAGCATATCTTTCAACAACATCTACAGTATGTTGATCTCGTCCTGAAAATTTTAAATATTTTAAAGTTTCATTATCTATTGGAAAAAAACCACAAGTAGCACCATATTCTGGTGCCATATTTGCAATAGTGGCTCTATCTGCAAGAGTTAAGTTCTTTAAACCTTCTCCGTAAAATTCAACAAATTTTCCCACTACTCCTTTATCCCTTAACATTTTTACTACAGTTAAAACTAAATCAGTCGCAGTAGTACCCTCCGGCATTTTATTTTTCATCTCAAAACCAATTACTTCAGGAATTAACATTGAAATTGGTTGACCTAACATTCCTGCCTCAGCTTCAATTCCACCAACTCCCCAACCTAAAACTGACAATCCATTAACCATAGTTGTATGACTATCAGTGCCTACCAGAGTGTCTGGAAATAAATAATTGTCTCCATTAAATTCTTCTGACCAAACTACCTTAGATAAGTATTCTAAATTAACTTGGTGACATATTCCTGTACCTGGAGGAACTATTCTAAAATTATTAAATGCTTGTTGACCCCATTTCAAAAAAGAATATCTTTCACCATTTCTCTCAAATTCTATATCAACATTTTTTTCAAAAGAATCTGATTTTGCTGATTGATCAACTTGCACTGAATGATCAATCACAAGATCTACTGCAGATAAAGGATTAATCGTATTTGGGTCTTTATTTTTATCTTTAACTGCTTCTCGCATTGCTGCGAGATCAGCTACAGCTGGAATACCTGTATAATCTTGTAGCAACACTCTTGCTGGTCTATAAGCAATTTCAGTTTTAGATTTTTTTGTTTTCAACCATTCTTTTATTGCCTCTATTTGCTTTTTATTTACTGATATATCATCTTCATATCTTAGAAGATTTTCTAACAAAACTTTTAGAGATTTTGGAAGTTTTGAAATGCCCTCTAAACCATTTTTTTCAGCTTCATATAGTGAAAAATATTTGTAATTCTTACTACCTACTTTAACTTCTGATAATGAATTATAAGAATTTTTTGTTCCTGGTTTCATAATTTTTATATAATTTTATTTAACTTTTTAGTAATAAAATGTGGCAATACAACCTAATAGGAGCGCTGACATAACATAATTAAACGATTTAATAAATTTCTCATTTGTCGCGAATTTCCTCATAAATTTACCTAACAATGTCCAAAAAAGAATACTTATTATAGCAAACAAAAAAGCAATTCCTAACATCCACATAGAATAATTTATAAAATTTGAGCCTGATTCTGTATAGGTTGATACCGCTATTATAGCTACTACAACTCCTTTGGGATTTAAAAATTGAAAAAGAAATGTTTCAATGAAATTTACAGGTTTTAGATTTTCATTTTGTTTTGAAGATTTGGAAAAAGATATTTTATAAGCCAAATAAATTAAAAAAATAGTTCCAGTTCCAATTAAGATTTTTTGAATAATTGGATAAATGTTAAAAATATTAATTAAACCAAAATTAACAATTGCTAACATAGTTGTGAAACCAAAAATTACACCCAGCATAAGAGGAACAGATTTTTTTATACCATGATTAAAACCTGAATGAGATGCAACAACATTGTTGGGTCCAGGTGAACAACTAGTTACAAACATGAATAATGATAATGATAAAATTTCTGGATGCATTTTATGCTATAGGCAATCCATTCTCTGATTTTTGAGACGGATGTACAAGTATTACTTTTCCATCTTTATCAATAGAACCTAATATTAATACTTGAGAAACTATACCTGCAATATTTTTTTCAGGAAAATTACAAACTCCAATTACTTGTTTTCCCTTTAAATTTTCCTCATTATAATAATGTGTAATTTGAGCAGAAGATTTTTTAACTCCGATTTCATCTCCAAAATCAACTTCGACTACTAAAGAAGGTTTTCTAGCCTTTTCATTTTTTTTTACCGAAATAACTGTACCCACTCTAATATCAACTTTGTCAAAGATGTCGTAGGTGATTTGTTCTTTCATATAATATATATATAATAGATGTTAATTATGAGTACAGAAAATAATTCAGAACTTTTGTTCAAAAACTCAGTAAAAATATTAACTGACTTAATAAGCTTTAAAACAATTTCTGGTGAGGATAATAACTCGTTAATTGATTATTGTGATGAAAAATTAATAAAACTTGGAGCAACATCTTTTAGAACTTTTGATGAGCATGGGAAGAGAGTAAATTTATTTGCGACTCTGAAAGCAAAAAACTCTAGTAATAAAAAACCAATAATTTTATCAGGGCATACGGATGTTGTTCCGGTCTCTAAAGGTTGGGCAACAGACCCGTTTACAGCAACTATTAAAGAAGATAAACTTTATGGAAGAGGATCATGTGATATGAAAGGTTTCATTGCATGCACATTAGCTTTTGCACCAATATACTCTAGGTCAAATCTTGATAGAGATATACATTTCTCATTTACATTTGATGAAGAAACTGCTTGTCAAGGAGCTCCTATACTTATTGAAGAATTAAAAAAAAGAAATATTAAAAATGGAATTTGTATTATTGGCGAACCAACAAATATGAAAATTATTGATGCTCATAAGGGATGCTATGAATATACAACTTATTTTAAAGGATTGGCTGGGCATAGCTCTGCACCACATAAAGGTGTAAGTGCTGTTGAGTATGCATCTAGATATGTAAATAAATTAATTGAATTAAGAGAAAAGCTTAAGGAAAGATCACCTCAAGATTCTATTTTTGATCCACCATATTCCACATTATCTATTGGTGGAGTTTTTGGTGGCATAGCTCATAATGTTATTGCAGACAAATGTCATGTTAATTGGGAAACTAGGCCTGTAGTAAAAGAGGACGCTATTTTCTTAAATCAAGAATTAGATACATATGCAAATGAAGTTTTGCTACCAGAAATGAAAAAAGTTTTTTCAAATGCATCAATTGAAAAAGAAATTATTGGTGAAATAATTGGTTTTGATAGAGAAGAAAAATCTGAGGCTTGTGAATTAATTTCGAGTTTAACAGGAGATAATTCTAGACAAGTAGTATCTTTTGGAACTGAAGCAGGTTTGTTTCAGGAAATTGGAATTAGCACTGTTGTTTGCGGTCCTGGCTCAATTGAACAAGCACATAAAATCGATGAATTTATAGTATTAGATGAATTAAAAAAATGTCTTAAACTACTAGAGGGAATTAAAGAAAAATCTATTTCAAATTAGCTCCAGCCGCCAACTGCTTTAACTTCTAAAAACTCTTCAAGGCCATGTTCTCCTGCTTCACGTCCAATTCCAGAATGTTTAAATCCACCAAATGGTGCGTCAACTGCTATTCCTGCACCATTAACATCTACCATTCCAGATCTTAACTTTCTGGCTACTCTCTTGACTTTTTCTGGGTCCTGAGTTTGAATATAATTTGTTAATCCATAAGCTGTATCATTCGCAATCTTTATTGCATCTTCCTCTGTTTCAAAAGGTATTACGGATAAAACAGGACCAAAAATTTCTGTTCTAGCAACTTCCATATTATTATTAACATCTGCAAATACAGTTGGTTTGACAAAGTATCCTGTATCTAATCCATCTGGCTTACCGGTACCTCCAGCAACTAATTTTGCACCTTCATCGATGCCTTTTTGGATTAATGTTTGTATTTTATTATATTGAGTCTCTGAAATGACAGGGCCAATATGTTCACCTTCTTTTTTAGGGTCACCAACTTCAAAACTTTCGGTATATTTTTTTAATCTAGCGATAGCTTCATTATACATAGATTTTTCAACAAGCATTCTTGTTGGTGCGTTGCAAGATTGACCTGAATTTCTAAAACATCTTAAAGCACCTCTCTCAATTGCCTCAGCATCAGCATCTTTAAAAATAATATTTGCACCCTTACCACCTAGTTCCAGGCTTACCCTTTTAAAATCTTTTGCAGCATTTTGAGATATTAAAGCTCCAGCCCTTGTTGAGCCAGTGAAAGAAATCATGTTAATATCAGGATGGCTTGTTAGAGCATCTCCTGTAGTTGCTCCATCTCCATTTACTAAATTAAATACTCCTTTTGGAAATTTAACTTCATCAATAATTTCTGCAAGTATCATTGAGGATAATGGTGCTAACTCTGAAGGCTTTAGGACCATTGTACAACCTGATGCAATTGCTGGCATTACTTTTAAACAAACTTGATTCATTGGCCAATTCCATGGAGTTATTAATGCACAAACACCTTTAGGTTCATAAATAAGTCTTTGGTTTGGGGCGTGCTCACCAAGTGGTTTCTCAAATTCAAAATTTTTTAAATATTTAATAAAAGATTTGATATGACTTGCACCAGTACCTGCTTGTAATTTTGATGCGAAATCTTTTGGAGCACCCATTTCAAGAGTTATTGCATCTGCAATATCTGCCCATCTTTTTTTATAATTTTCATATAATTTTTCTAACAAACTAACTCTCTCATCTTTAGACGAAAAAGCCCAACTGTCATATGCATTTTTAGCTGCGGTAACAGCCATATCAATGTCTGCTTTGTTTCCTAAAGTTATTACTGCGCAGTTATTTTCTGTTGCAGGATCAATTACTTTAATTTCATCTGAGCTATTGGGTTGAATCCACTCACCATTAATATAGAATTTTTTTTTATCTAACATTTTAAAACGTTATCCTTTCTTTATGATTTTGCAAATAAATTAGTTAATTCATAAACAATAGTTGCAGCTGCAAGTGATGTTACTTCAGCATGGTCATATGCTGGAGAAACCTCTACTACGTCTGCTGAAACTAAATTAAGACCAGATAACCCTCTTAAAACATTAACCATTTCTCTGGTTGTCATACCAGCAATTTCTGGTGTACCTGTGCCAGGTGCAAAAGCTGGATCTAATACATCTATATCAATTGATAAATATAGTGGATTATCTCCTACCCTTTTACAAATTCTTTCAGCAATTTTATCAGTTCCTTCTGTTTGAAATTCGTCACAATGTATTATCTTAAATCCAAAACTTTCATCATTTTTAATATCATCTCTACTATAAAGAGGTCCTCTTATACCAACATGCATTGATGCATCGTCAAGAAATAAACCCTCTTCTCTTGCTCTTCTAAATGGAGTTCCGTGTGTATAAGGAGCACCAAAATAAGTATCCCAAGTGTCAAGATGTGCATCAAAATGAACTAAAGAAACAGGACCCTTATTTTTTTTGTTAATGGCTCTAAGCAATGGAACAGCTATTGTATGGTCACCCCCTAAACTAATGATGCCTCCAACTTTATTTAATAGATTGGTAGCTCCCTCTTCTATTTGTTTAATTGCTTCATCAATACTAAAAGGATTGCAAGTTATGTCACCTGCATCAGCAACCTGTTGAATTTTAAAGGGTTCGACATCATAGCTTGGATGATAATTTGTTCTTAAGTGTCTTGATGCTTGCCTAATACTCTGGGGTCCAAACCTAGCTCCAGGTCTATAGCTTGTACCAGCATCAAAAGGAACTCCTACGATAGCAACATCGCAATATTCAACATCTCTTAGTTCTGGAAGTCTGGCAAAGGTACCTGGTCCAGCAAACCGTGGAACTTCAGTTCCACTAACAGGTTGGATAGGGTTTTTATTTTTTTCTTTTTTCATTTTATATTAATCTAAGATAATATTATCTTATCTAATACGTCTATAACAAATTAATGAAAATATTAATTTTATTCATCATGATTTTTAGTATTTCTAATGTAAATGCTAATGAAATTTATAATCTTTTAAAAATCCCAAACTTAGAAGTTTATAAGTTAAAAAGTAACAACAATATCCGTTATTTAAATGCAGTTAAAAACTTTCAAATTGGATCAAATAAGAATATAACATGTGACAAAATTTCAAAAAAAAATCTTAGTAATAAATTTCCTATAATAGAAAAAAATATTAATCGATATAATTCTAATTTTTTACAAAAAATAAGCTTAAAATATATTGTTCTTTGTAAAAACTTAAAAATTTCTAATATAAATACTGGAGGTATACCAGATAATAAAAAAAGAACTTTAATTCTTGATATTAATTTCAACCAAAAAAATTTTGAAAGAATGATACACCATGAAATTTTTCACATGATTGAAAATAGTTTTCCTAAATATTTTAATGAAAAAAAATTTTCCTCTTTTAATAATTCTAATTTCAATTATGCAAAATGCTCTACATGTTCAGATAGATTAAATTTAGATTTATATGAAAATACAGATGGATTTTTGACAGAATACTCTAAATCTGTTCCTTCAGAAGATATGGCAGAAATATTTTCATTCTTGATGATTAATAAAAAAAAAATTAAAAAAAAAATACAAAACGATAAAATATTAAAAAATAAAGTAAACTTTATTGAATTAAATTTATCTAAAATTGATAAAAACATCTTATGATAAAAAAATTACAGGCATCTAAATCAGAAAAAATTTTATTTGGATTTTTAATAATTCTATTTTTATTTTCATTTTCATCTTTTTTTTTATTAAAAAATAAATGTATATTCATTGAAAAAATTAATATTAATAATTTACGCTTTGATAATCCAAATAATATTGTGGTTATGAACTTAGATTGTGGAAATGTAGTCATAGAATTGTACCCAGAAATTGCTCCTATGGCTGTTCAAAGGTTTAAAACTTTAGTAGAAAAAAAAATGTATGATGGGTCTGCATTTTATAAAGTAGTTGAAAATACCTTGGTACAAGCTGGCGATATAGAATATGGAAATATTAAATTTCTTGATTATTCAAAAATTGGAAGTGGCAAATCTGGATTGGGTTTGCTGAAATCAGAATTGAGTAATGAATTTGAGTTTACAGAAGGTAGCGTAGGTTTTTCTAGAACATCAGAATTTAACACTGAAGATAGTGAATTTTTTATTACTTTAAAAGAAATTCCAATTTATCAAGGAGAATATACTCCTCTTGGTAAAGTTATTTATGGTCTTGAAATACTTCAAACAATTAAAAAAGGTGATAAAGCAATTTACGTTCTAAGGCCTGATTTTATTAACACTATTAAAATGTTTAAATCTAATTAACTAGAGGTTTACCTGTAGACAATGTGTGTTTAATTCTATCTTGAGTTTCTTTAGTTTCAATTAATCTCATAAAAGATTCAAGCTCTAAATTATATATATCATCTTCTGTTAAAAGCTTATCAAGTGTTGTATTACCTCCACTTAAAACATTTGCAAGCTCTGTACCAACATGCATTCCATGGTCTAAAATTACTTTATCATTATATAATGCCTCTAAAACTTTGATCATCTTTTCTTTTAAAGGTTTGCCTGAAAGTTTAAATGAAGCTTCTTTGGGAGGTAAAAAATCAATATTTTGATCTATCAATTTTTTAGCCTCTGAAAAAAGGCTATTTCTGTTCATTATAATTTTATCCTCACTAATTAAATATTTCAATGGCTCAGCCTCTTTAGGCGATGTAGCTGTTTTAGCATAACCAATAATATCGAATACTTTTAATGGAGCAAAATCTGGATCTGATTTTGCTTCTTCAGTTTGAGACCATCTCCATAACATTTCCTTACAACCGCCTCCAGCTGGAACTAAGCCAACTATTGTCTCAACAAGACCAATTACAATATTTGTATGAGATGCAACATAATTACTTTGGACAAGAACCTCGAACCCACCACCTAAAGTTAAACCTGATGGTGCAGAAATAACTGGGTATTTAGAATATTTTAAAGTTTTACAAGTATCTTGAAAATATTTTATAAATTTTTCTATTGATTTAAAATCACCTTTATCTGCAAAATTCATTGTGTAGCTCAAATTGACTCCTGCGGAAAACTGCATACTCTCATTGATAACAATCAATGGCTTATCTGTTGCATTTTTCAATGCATCCATCGAGTCGTAATCTAATGCACAAGCTTTTGTAGTAAATTCAACAATGTTAAAATCTTTAAATCGATGAATCTCTGCAGATCTATTTTTGTCTACCTTAATAGCTAAGGGTCTAACTTTTCCTAATGTCTGAATATCAGTATATAATTGTCTTTCGCCATAAAAATTTTCATCCATTGATTTCGATAAATTTTCCAAAAATTGATTATTTTTAAAGTTATCTACTCTGTCAAAAAAATTTTTGACCCCAATAGATTTTAATAATTCAAATGGACCCATTGCCCAATTAAAACCTAATCGCATTGCCTCATCGATGTCATTAAACTTATCTGTAATTCCAGGGACAAGTGAGGAGGCATATTTAATAATTTTTGATGTTACAGTCCAAGCATACTCACCAAATTTATCTTTTCGATTAATCAAATTACTAATATCTACTGTTTCAATACCTAGGTCTATTTTTTTTGATACTGAGTATTGGCCTGTTTCTAAATTTATAGCTTCTAAAACTTTTTGATTACCATCTTTATTCATTCTATAGAAACCACCTTTTCCTTTACGGCCTGTATATCCTGTTTCAATTAGTTTTTTTACTAATGGGATTTCTTTTGCTACTATCTGAAATTCATCTTTATCCGATAGCTCTTTAACAAAACTTTTTAGTACATCAGCCATTAAATCTATCCCAATTAAATCATACAAACCAAATACTCCTGTCTTTGGTATACCCATTGGCCTTCCAAAAACCGCATCAGCTTCCTCTATAGATAGTTTCATTTTAAACGCCTCTGTCATAGCTACCTGCATTGCATAAACACCAATTCGATTGCCTAAAAAACCAGGAGTGTCATTACAAACTATTGCACCTTTTCCAAGTTCTATTTCACAAAATTTCTTAAGAGAGTTTATTTTATTCAAGTCATTATTTTCATTTTTTACAATTTCTAATAAACCCATATATCTCACAGGATTAAAAAAATGAGTTATACAAAAATCTTTTTTTTCTTCATCAGATAACTTTTCAGATAAAACTTTGATTGGAATTGATGATGTATTTGAAGAGACTATTGCACCTTTTTTTCTGCTACTAAAAATTTTTTGATAAATATCATGCTTAATATCTATTCTTTCAACTACTGCTTCAACAATCCAATCCGCATCTTTAACTACATCAAAATTTTCATTTATATTTCCAACCTTAATATTATTTATTTTACTTTTATCAATTAAGAGTGGTGGTCTTGATTTGTAAATTCTTTCTCTTGCTTTTGTACTAATTTCAGTAGTTAAATCTAATAGAGTGACAGGTACATTTGCATTACACAAATGAGCAGCAATACCACTTCCCATTGTACCTGATCCAATAACTACGACATTTTTAATTTCCATTAGTAATCCTATATATGAAAAAATTATTTGGGTAAATTATCTATTTATTCCTCTTAATCTCTCTGATCTTCTTCTTAGTAATTCAGCGGTAATTAAAATTAAAGTTGAAAGAATAATCAGACAAGTTGCAACAGCTAGGATTGTAGGACTTAATTGTTCTCTTAAACCAGTCCACATTTGAACTGGAATTGTAGTGTTCTCTAAACCTGCAAGAAAAAGGACAACCACCACCTCATCGAATGATGTTACAAAAGCAAATAATCCTCCTGAAATTACTCCAGGCAGTATTAAGGGAAGCGTTATTTTCATAAATGTATTAACAGGATTACTTCCAAGGCTTGCAGCAGCTCTTGTAACACTATGATCAAAACCTGAAAGTGTTGCAGTAACTGTTATAACTACAAAAGGCGTACCCAATATTATGTGAGCTAAAATTATTCCTGTATGAGTAGCTGCTAAACCTACTTTTGCCATAAAAAAGAAAATTGCAACTCCAGAAATTATTAGAGGTACAATCATTGGTGAAATTAAAATTGCCATGATCATTCCCTTATAGGGCATGTGTCTGCTACTTAAACCCAAGGCAGCTAATGTTCCAAGAATAATTGATCCAATAGTTGCAAAAATTGCAATTATAAAACTATTTTTTGCTGCTAGTCCCCACGGATTTTTAGTTCCATAAACCATCTCATGATACCATCTAAAAGAAAATGCATCTGGGTCAAGTCGCTTCATTCCTTCAGAAAAAACCAAAAATTCCTCTGCATTAAATGATAAAGGAAAAATTACAAACAATGGTGCGATTAAAAAGAAAAATACAAAAGTACAAATACTAATGTAAATATAATGCCATATTCTATATCTTGTTTCTGTATAACTTGGTAATGCCATAATTAACCTAATTTAATATTATCTACTCCAACTAATTTGTTATAAATCCAATAGATTACTAAAACTCCTGACAACAACATTAAACCCATTGCTGATGCAAAACTCCAATCTAAAGTAGTTTTCATATGATATGCAATTTGGTTACTTATCAAAGTTCCTGATGCACCTCCTACTAATGCTGGGGTGATGTAGTAACCTATCGCTAAAATAAATACCAACAAACATCCTGCTCCAATACCCGGAATAGTTAATGGAAAGTAAACTTTCCAAAAAGCGACAAACGGAGTTCCACCTAATGATTTTCCTGCTCTCATTAAGCTTGGTGATATTGTCTTCATCACGCTATAAAGAGGAAGAACCATAAATGGAAGTAATATTTGCGTCATCGCAACATAGGTTCCAACTTTGTTATACATCATCTCAGGCCTACTATCATCCGAGACAAGCCCTATCATTACAAAGAAATCATTAACGACACCTTGTTGTTGCAACAATATCATCCAACTAGCTGTCCTAACAAGTAAAGATGTCCAGAAGGGTAAAAGAACACATATCATTAATAAATTTGAATACTTCATTGGTAGGGTTGCAAGCAAATGAGCTATTGGATAACCCATTAAGAAGCAAAAAATAGTTACAAATAATGCAATTTCTAATGTTCTTAACCAAAGTATTCTATGAATTCTTCTATCTTCATCAACTTGCGCAATGCTACCATCTGGAGCAAAATACATATCCATACCTTTTAAATATTTTGCAAAAGTATAAGGTGGTGCAGTTCGTTTAATAGCTTGCCAATACTCTACATTTCTCCAATTCTTATGAACTTTCATTATCTGTTCTTTTATACCGATAGTTTCATCAATTTTTTTTCTTTTTATTTGTCTCAATAATTTTTTTGTTATCGAGTTAAAACCATTTTTTTCTTTATTTAACCTTTGACCAAGTTTTCCCTGTGTCTGATTTTCAACTAGTATTTTAAAATCTGAATAGAAACCAGCAAAGACTTCCTCTGGGGGCAATTCTTTTCCATCCCATTTCTCCATTGCTTTAAATGTTTTTGGAAGCATATTTGTGACCATTTTGTCATCTACACTTCTCGTAAACATTTCTCCGATAGGAAAAACATAAGTTATGAATAGGAAAACCAATAAAGGTGCAACGAGAAGAAAAGCTTTTATTTTATTTTTCTTTTCTGCCTTTTTGAGGCTAATCTCTAAAGGAATTCCGTCAGTTGTTAATATTTGTTTTGTTTCAGAGCTCATAAAAAAAAGGGCGGTTATGAATAACCGCCCTAAATATATTATATAAAATCAGTGATTAAAACTGAAATTATAAACCTGCTTTCATTGCTTCCCATTTTTCACCAATCTCTGTTCCGTAGTCAGCCCAGAAAAAAGGATCTACTAAGAAATATCTCTTAGTATTTTGAGGAGATGTTGGCATTTGAGGCATCATTTCAGTTTTACCATCTTTGTACCAAGGCTCATTAGCTTTGATAATATCTAATGATGATAATCTGTATGGAGCGTATGCAATATACTTCGCACTACCAGCTAACATTTCTGTGTTAGTCATCATAGCTAAAGCTTTTTTAGCATTTGCTTCATCTGGTCCACCTTTTACAAGTGCGAAATATTCATAGTCAAGACCTTGACCATCCCAAACTTGTTTAATCGGAGCACCTTCGCCGATTTCAGCATTAAAGAATCTTCCATTCCAGCCTGTTGCCATTACAACTTCACCAGCAACTAATAGTTCTGGTGGTTGAGCACCAGCAGACCAGAATACACATCCACCATTTGGATCTGTACAAAGTTTCTTAATTTTATCCATTGCTCTGTCGATACCACCGTCAGCTTCAAGTTTTCTGTAAATTAACTCTCCACCTTTACCCATTTTTACACCGTCAGCAGCTAATGCAATTTCTAAATTAGTTAAAGCGCTTTTGTAAATTGCTCTTTTACCTGGAAATTTTTTAGTGTTGAAGAAGTCCTTAATTGTTTTAGGCTCTTTGCCACCAAATGCTCTTGTATCAAAAGCATAGTTCCATGAATATAAAATGTTACCTACTGCACATTCACTCGGCATTGGAGCGAAAAAGTCCTTACTTGCAGGAGTTCCATCTGGAGCAGCTGGGAAATCTTTGTCAAAATCAAATTTAACAAATAAACCCTCATCACATCCGTTAATAGTATCGAATGCAAATAAGTCTATAATATCCCAAGTAATAGCACCCGCTTCTTTTTGTGCTTTTATTTCTGATAAACCACCAGAATAGTCAACCCAGTTGATATCAATTCCTAGTTTTTTAGCAGTTGGATCACCATACCCTTGTTTTTGAGAGTCTGTATAAGCTCCACCCCATGATGCTACTGTAACAGCAAAGGCTGATGAAGTTAAAGACACAACAAAAGAAAGAGCTAGTAATAATTTACTTATTTTTCTCATTATTCCTCCGTTTAAACGTTGATATAAATTAATTTATATAAACAAAAGTACAACAAATAGACCAACTGAAGTCAACAGCTCATTTTATCGTTGGTATATGTTGTTATTGTAAGAATAATTACTTTGGATCTAGTGCTCTTGCATCGAGACTATTCCATCCAATTTTAATGTCCTGACTTACTTTGAGCTCTAAATTAGATGTACTATTTGGAACTTTTAAAATAAATTCTGAATTTCCTAAAAGATTTAATCTTACTCTTGTATGATCACCATGATAAATTACTTCTTCAATTTTTCCTGTAAACATATTATCCATTTTGTCTGTTGGATTTATAAGTGCTCTTTCAGGTCTAAGTGATACTGTCGTTTTTTCTCCTTTAGATTTAACTGAAACTGGATTTGCTAAAATTTCAGAATTAGCTAATTTAACTTTACATTTATCTTTGTCTATATCTACAACTTCTCCATTAAAAGTATTGTTTTCACCAATGAACTCCGCCACAAATGAATTTACTGGTTTCTCATATAAAACTGCTGGATCAGATAGTTGTTGAACTTTTCCATCATTAAACACAGCTATCCTATTAGACATAGTTAAAGCTTCACTTTGATCATGAGTTACATAAACTACTGTTACACCAATGCTCTCATGAATATGTTTAATCTCATACTGCATACTCTCTCTAAGATTTTTATCTAAAGCTCCAAGAGGTTCATCCATTAAAACAACAGCAGGATCAAAAACTAATGCTCTTGCAACTGCCACTCTTTGTTGTTGTCCACCCGATAGTTGGCCTGGCATTCTTGACTCAAAACCATTTAGAGAAACCATTGATAAAGCTTTGTCCACTTTTTTATCAATCTCATCTTTTTCAACTTTTCTTACTCTCAAAGGAAAAGCTAAATTTTCATAAACTGTCATATGAGGAAATAACGCATAATTTTGAAAAACCATTCCAATCCCTCTTTTATGAGGTGGAATATTTGAGATTATATTACCATCTAATAATATTTCTCCATTTGTTGGTGTTTCAAATCCTGCCAACATCATTAAGCAAGTTGTTTTACCTGATCCAGAGGGACCAAGCATAGTTATGAATTCTCCTTCTGCTATATCAAGTTGTAAATCCTTAACAACAAGAACTTTACCATCATAACTTTTGTCGACTTTATCGAACTTTACAAATTCAGGATTTTTACCCATAGAGATGAATATAAAACATTTGTACGAATATAATTCAATAGCTAATTAGCTCTTTATATGAAGCTCTTTTGGAAAATTACAGAATAATTCAGAACCTTTGTCAGTTACTCTTATTGCTTCAGATGCTTCAACGCCCCAATCTCCAAATTGCATAACAGCAATCATATGAAAACAAACATTAGGTTCTAAAATTGTCATGTCCCCTTTGTAAATATTGAGAGTATGTTCTCCCCAATCCGGAGGATAGCCAATTCCTATTGAATAGCCAGTTCTAGATTTTTTTTCAATTCCATATTTATCCAACATTTTCCAAAAAGCTTGAGCAACATCATCAGCTGTGTTTCCAGGTTTAATTTGACTGATGCCAGCATTTAAAGCTTCTATTGTTTTATTCATTGTATCAATTTTTAATTGATTGGGCTTTCCAAGAAGCACTGTTCTTGCCATTGGAGCATGATATCTTTTATATACTCCCGATAATTCAATGATTGTCGCCTCTCCATCCACAAATTTATCTTGAGTTGCTGTTAAATGGGAAGCGGAAGTTCCTTTACCAGTTGGAAGCAAAGTTGCTATACTTGAATATTCGCCTCCAAATTCTTCTGTTCCATAGAATAAAGTTTTTTGAATTTCACCAACTGCATCACACTGTCGTACTCCTGGTTTAATAACCTCCATTGCAGTTTTCATTCCTTTTTCAGAAATTTTTGCTGCAGATTTCATGAAACCTATTTCGGCATCAGATTTTACTAACCTTGCCCAATTAACTAGACGATCGCTATCTTTAATATTTGCGTTGGGTAATCCCTGCTTTATTTTTTCATAACAAAAGGCAGTGAAGTAATGTGCATCCATTTCTAAGCCAATGCATAACTTATCCCATTTTCTTTCTTTTATAATCTCTACTAAATTGTCATAAGGATGTTTTGGCCATGTATGAATATAATTTTCGTCATAAACTAAAATATTTTCATCCTTTAAATAAGTTTTAATATATGCGCCACCTGCATCTTGAGCTCTAACAAAACATAAGGGTTCGTCTGCATTTATATGAACAATTGCACATTGCGCATAATAAAAAGACCAGGCATCATATCCTGTTAAGTAATTCATATTATTAGTATCATGTGAGATTAAAAGCTCGATGCCCTTTTCTTGCATCATTTTTTTAACTTTTTTTAATCTTTGTTTATATTCTTCTTTTGTAAACAACATTAATTTTCTTTAAATAATTTACCAAATCCTTCGACTGAATTATTTTTATTTATTTTAACAAGCGCATCCCAAATCAAAGCCTGGTTGCTAGATAAAACTGTAGTATTTAATTTTTTTTCTAATTTATCTATTATTGGTAATACTGGTAAAGCAGTGCAAGAAACAAAGAGAGCTTCTGCCCCATTTAAATTAATTTCAGATAGAACATTATATAAATAATTCTGATCAACTTTTCCGATATCATAATCAGCTTCTATATCAAAGTAAGAATTTGATGTCACTTCAAACCCTTCGTCCTTAAAATATTTCAAAACTTCATCGTTAAGTTTTTTGCTATAAGGTGTAAATAGACTTATTTTATTTATATTTAATTTTTTTAAAGCTTTTATTGCAGCGGTACTTGGAGTTGATACTTTCGCCATAGGTTTTGCGGCTTTTACTTTTTTCTCAATAGACTCATAACCTGCAGCTATTGTTCCAGATGTACAGCCATAAACAACACAATCGATATCCTGATCAGGCAGTATATCTTTAGTTACCTCAGTAACTTTGTTTGACATTTTGATTAAATTTTCTTTTGTTAGGGGGTTATAGCATTCGATACGATTTACAAAGAAATCAACTTCTTTATCTTTAATTACGTTTATAAAATCTCTTTCAATCATAAAATCGCTTGCAAGCGCAATAAGTCCAATTCTTGGATTTGATTTAGTAATATATTTTGGATCTATTTTTGTTGAATTCATATTTTAAAAGGTGAATATATCAGAAGTTCTTTAATAATCATTAATATAAAAATAGGTATGAATATAAAAGATACTTTCGTAGCATCCTTGGTGCCTATTTTTTTAGGCTTTGGTTTTGTAATAGCTAAACCAGCTTTTGAGTCTTTCCCTCCTATTCTTTTGATGGGGATCAGATTTACGTTTGCTGCATCAATATTAATTTGGTGGTTTCCAATTCCAAAAGGATATTTAAAAAGAATTTTTGCTGCATCATTAGTAGCTAATACGTTGCAATATAGTATTACATATACTGGTTTAGATTTAATTGATGCATCTTCAGCAGTTCTTTTGGTTCAGATGGAAGTTCCGTTTGGAGTTATTTTTGCTTATTTCATGCTTAAAGAAAAACCAACTATTAGAGCTTTGATAGGTATAGCTATCGCTTTTGTTGGTGTTTATATTTTAACTGGATCTCCTAACTTAGATGGAAAATTTATCGGAATTGGTCTTACGATTTTAGGATCTGCTGTATGGGCTCTTGGACAAGTTATGGTTAAACCATTAAGCAAAGAAATAAATCCTTTAGCATTAGTTGCTTGGTTAGCATTATTTTCTGGACCAATTTTAGTAATACTATCTGCAATAATTGATGGAAATACAATCAATTATTTAACAAATGCAAAATTCGATCATTGGATTATTGCTATTTATATTGGTTTCATCATGCAACCAATTACATATGGTTGTTTCTATTATGTTTTAAAAAATAATCCACTTTATAAAGTTTTACCTATTGTAACTATGGGGATACCACCAACAGGTTTATTAGCTGCTATTTTTCTTCTAGGTGAAAAACCAACTCCAGAATTATTTATTGGAGGTGCAATTATAATAGTAGGAGTAATTTTGATTGTGTTTACAAAAAATAACAAAAAAGAGGTTAAAAAATGAAAATAGGTTTTATTGGATTGGGTAATGTTGGGGGAAAACTTGCTGGAAGTTTATTAAGAAATAACTTTGATCTTACTGTAAGAGATATTGATGAAAATTTAACAAATCCTTTAAAAGACTTAGGTGCTAAGGTCGCAAAATCTCCAAAAGAATTAGCAGAAAAAACTGATTTGATAATTACGTCTCTTCCATCCCCTGAAGTATCTGCTGAAGTTATGGAGGCAGATGATGGAATTATAAATGGACTATCTGAGAATAAAATCTGGTTAGAAATGAGTACTACAGATGAGAATGAAGTTAAAAGAATTGGAAAAAAAGTATTAGCAAAAAAAGCAATACCCATGGATGGACCTGTGAGTGGCGGATGTCATAGAGCAGCAACAGGTAATATTGCTATATTTGTTGGTGGGGAAAGAAAAGCATTTGAAAAAATTTTACCAGCATTAACTGTTATGGGAAGAAAAATATTACATACTGGTGAACTTGGTACAGCAAGTATATTAAAAGTGATTACAAATTACTTAGCATCTGTTCATTTAGTTGCATTAGGTGAGGCTTGGACAGTTGCAAAAAAATCTAATTTGGACCTTGCAAAAACTTATAATGGGATTGCTATTTCTTCAGGTAATTCATTTGTGCATGAAACCGAAAGTCAGGTAATATTAAATGGATCTTATAATATAAATTTTACAATGGATTTAGTTTTAAAAGATACAAGTTTATTTGATAATCTTGCAAAAAAACTAAATGCTCCTTTGGAAATGTCTCCACAAATAGTTGAAATTTTTAAAGATGGTCAAAAAAAATATGGTTCCAGAGCTTGGTCATCAATGATTGTAAAAAGGATGGAAGATTTAAATAATATTAATTTTAGAGCTAATGGTTTTCCTGAAGAGTTAATTGATAATGAACCTGAGGAAAAAGGATATGAAATTTAATTTACGTGTTAAGATAAAAAATGTTAGATAAAAGAAAATTTTACATAAATGGTCATTGGGTTGATCCAATTAAAAAAAATGATTTTGATGTAATCAATCCATGTAATGAAGATCCTTTTGCTGTTATTTCTTTAGGTTCAAAAGAAGATATAGATTTAGCTGTTAAATCAGCAAAAAATGCCTTTGAAACTTGGAAAGAAACAAGCAAGGAAGAAAGGCTTAGTTTGCTGGAAAAATTGTCATCAGTTTATAAAAAAAGATTTAACGAAATGGCTGAGGCTATTTCTTTAGAAATGGGTGCGCCAATGGATTGGGCGACAGACGTTCAAACGGCTTCTGGTAGAGATCATTTAGACGATTTTATTTTAAGATTAAAAAATTTTAAATTTGATGAACATTTTGATGATAAATCAAACAATCATATTTATTATGAACCAATTGGAGTTTGTGGATTAATTACACCATGGAATTGGCCTATTAATCAAATTGCATTAAAAGTTATTCCTGCATTTGCAACTGGATGTTCAATGATTTTAAAACCATCAGAGATTGCTCCCATTTCTGGAATGATATTTGCAGAAATGATTGATGAAGTAGGTTTTCCAAAAGGAGTATTTAATTTAGTAAATGGAGATGGTCCAGGAGTAGGAACTGATATTTCGAGCCATCCTGATATTGATATGGTCTCTTTCACAGGCTCAACAAGAGCTGGAAAACTAATTTCAAAAAACGCTGCTGAAACAATTAAAAGAGTTTGTCTTGAATTAGGTGGGAAAGGTGGAAATATTGTTTTTGCTGATAGTTATAAAAATGCAGTGAGAGATGGCATTAGAAATGTAATGAGTAATTCTGGTCAATCTTGTGATGCACCAACAAGAATGCTTGTTGAGAAATCAATTTATGAAAGAGCTGTTAAAGAAGCAGTAGATGAAGCAAATAAAATTAAAGTGGATCAAGCCTCAAAAAAAGGAGATCATATAGGACCTGTAATCTCTAAAGTTCAATATGATAAAATTATAAATCTAATTGAAAGTGGAATTTCAGAGGGTGCAACTCTTGCTGCTGGCGGACCTGAATTACCTAATGGTTTAAATAAAGGGTATTTTATTAAACCAACAATTTTCACAAATGTAACAAACGAAATGAGAATTGCTAAAGAAGAAATTTTTGGACCAGTATTATCTATAATTCCATTTGAAACTGAAGATGAGGCAATAAATATTGTCAATGATACCTCTTATGGTCTTGGAAATTATTTACAAACTGAAGATAAAGAAAAAGCACATCGTATAGCAAGAAAATTAAGGTCTGGATGTGTTTATATTAACGGTAATGGAGCAGATACAGGAACACCTTTTGGTGGATATAGACAATCAGGCAATGGAAGAGAAGGTGGTGTCTGGGGTCTTGAAGAATATCTAGAAATAAAAAATGTTACTGGTTGGAATTAACAGAATTTTTTAAATATCTTAATCTTCCAATAATTTCATCCCTATCCATATAATATCCTTGTAAATGTCTATGTCCAGAGTTTGGATCAAATTCGGTTCTTCCATGTAATAATCGTCTATTATTAAAAGAAAAAATATCCCCTGGACCAAGTCTAAATTTAATTTGAAATTTATCATCATGCAGTAAATTTCCAAATCGATGATGGGCTTTATAAACTTTATCCATTAAATCAGGATGACAATCTAAAGCATCCATAGTAGCCACACTAAATCTAATATCGTGGTAATCATTATCTTTTGTCAAAGAAATTGCTGGTGCGTAATAACTTCTTACAGACTCTTGCGTATAATCCATATCTCTAAATTTAAGATGAACATTTACTAATGTATCAAAAACTTCTTTTTCATTTTTTCTTAGATATTCTGCAACAGCAAATCCATCTACAGCTGAAGAATCTCCTCCTTTTGCAGAATTAACTAAACAATGAAGAAATTGATAACCCGGTGGAGTTTCAAACCATGGTAAATCCATGTGATTTCTTAAAGCGTGAGCTGTGTAAGCTGAATTATTAGGTTTTGGTATATTTATAACTTCAAATGGAGTTTTAAAAAAAGTCTCTCTGGTATGGCTAATCCTATTTAAAATTTTAAAACCAGAATTATTTTCAGTTGGAGAATTTTTTACAATTGCAATACCAGTATGATGTAAGAGTTCTAGCCATTTTAAAAGTCCTTCTTCAGAACTCATGATTTCATCATGCTCAATTTCAATACTTTGTATATCGTTTTGTAAAGAATTATCCCAAAGTTTATATGGAGAATTATATTTTAAGTTATTTTTTATAGTGTAGCAATTTTCTCTTAACCATTTTTGATCATAATAACTTACATGATCTCCCTCACTCCATTCTATTTCAAGTTTACCCTCTTTATTTAGTGCAAATTTTTTTGGATTAATATTATTTGAAACTTTTAAAATATTAAACATTCTATGACGAGAATCTTTATCATGCGCAGTTGGACAATTATCTCTTAGCCATAAATAATTAAATTTACTTTTTTTTCCATCACTCCAATCAACTTCTAAATTAGTTGTATTCTTAATGATATTTTTAATTGTAAAATTTTGTTCCATCAATTTTTATAATTTGAATGTTCTCTATCAAGTTTCCTTAATAAAGCAGCCCACTCTGTTTTTCCATCATAATTATAGTCGTCTGAGTCACTCATGTTTTCCCAAAAATAAGCAGCTTTTTGTTTATCTATTTCATGTTTATTTAAACCCATAGAAAGATTTTTTACTTGAACAGAACACGCTTGTTCCAAATAATAAGCTCTAAAAAATGCTTCTGAGGCAGTTTTGCCAACTGTATAATATCCATGGTTTCTTGTGATCAAAATATCATGTTTACTAATTAAGTTTTCAAATTTATTCCCAAAATCCTTATCCTCAACAAATTCATAGTCGATATATCCCACAAGATGATTTAGATAAACTGCAGCCTGTGAAAGATACAATAAGCCCTCCTTAGTGCCTCCAACAGCCATTACATCATTTGCATGTCCATGAACATAAAAATTTACGTCCTCTCTTTTGTTAAAAATCCATTGTGCAAGGTTAATACATCCATCATTAAGCCAAGGTCCGTCCGAGTCTAATTTTTTTCCATTTTGATCAATTTTAACTAGAGAGGAAGCAGTGATCTCTTCATAAAACAATCCATAAGGATGAACGAAAGAACAATTTTTATCTTCAGCAGATCTTCCACCTGCACATTGATTTGCAAGATCAGTCATGCCGTACATATGTAAAATTCTATATAGAGCTGACAACTCAAGTCGTACATCTTTATCGGTTTGAACCATAAACAAAATTTTTATTTAAAAATTAATTAAAAGCAAATAAATACAACCTTTATTTATCAAAACAATTGTAAGTTGTATAATATTTGTTTTACATAGCATCATTGTAACTGCTAGAACATTACTCATGTCAAAAATTGAGATCAATAACGTATATAAAATTTTTGGAAATAATCCTGCTTCCGTACTCCCAATGGTAAAAGATGGAGCAACAAAAGATGAAATTTTAGAAAAAACTGGTCATACAGTTGGCCTAGATAATGTTTCACTCAATATTGAAGAAGGTGAAACTTTTGTTTGTATGGGTTTATCAGGATCAGGAAAATCCACATTAATTAGACATTTAAATAGATTAATTGATCCAACCGACGGTGAAATTTTAGTTGAAGGTACAAATGTAATGTCTCTGAATAAAGATAAACTAATCGAATTTAGAAGACACAAAATGAGTATGGTTTTTCAAAGATTCGGTTTATTTCCACATAAAACAGTAATTCAAAATGTTGGTTATGGATTAGAAATGCAAGGTAAAACAGAGGATGAGAGAAATAAGATATCAATGGAAAAAATTGAGGCAGTTGGTTTAACTGGTTTTGAAAATCAATACCCAGCCCAATTATCTGGGGGAATGCAACAGCGTGTTGGGTTAGCAAGAGCATTGGCAACCGACACGGATATAATGTTAATGGATGAAGCATTCAGTGCATTAGATCCATTAATAAGAAGTGACATGCAAAAGCAATTAATTGATCTTCAGTCTCAATTAAAAAAGACAATTGTATTTATAACTCATGACCTTGATGAGTCGCTGAGATTAGGCGATCATATTGGTATATTAAACTCAGGAAAATTAGTCCAGGTAGGAACACCCGAAGAAATCATTATGAACCCAGCAGATGATTATGTAAAAGCATTTGTAAAAGATGTTAATAGAGCAAAAGTAATTAAAGCAAAAATTATTATGAAAACGGCTGATCAAGCAAAAGATATTGATAAATCAAACTTAATAAAAGTGAATGAAGAAGAGTTTATTGAGGATTTCTTACCTAAAATAGTATGTTCAGATTCTAATTGCGAAGTAGTTGATAAAGGTGGAAATGTAAAAGGATATATTTCAAATCAAGAATTACAATCTTCATTAACAAGATCATAAAGTGCAATTAAAAAATTTTGAGATTAAAAAAGAATGGGTTGATTATAATAACCATATGAATATGGCTTATTATATTCTTGTATTTGATCAGGCTTTAGAAGTTGCGTTAGAAAAATTCAACATGGGATCAACAGCTGCAAAAACTATTCAGAGAAGTACCATGGTAGTGGAAACTAATACTAAATATCTAAATGAAGTAAAGCAAGGAGCAATGGTAGATGTAAATCTATCTTATTTTGATCATGATAATAAAAGACTTCATATAAAAATGGAAATGATTGAAAGAGGTACTAATAAATTGTCTGCTACTATTGAATGGATATCGCTTTATATTGATCTAAGTAAAAGAAAAGTTACTGAATTCGAAGATGACAAAATCGAATTAATGAACAAATTTATTGAGCAAAATAAATCTAATTTTACAAAAGATCAGCTAGTGTTCTTCTCTAAATTGAAGAAATAATTCAATATTATAATTTATTGTTTTTTGATATAGGTGCAAAATGAGCACTGATAATAATTCAAAGGGAATTCTTCTTATAATCGCAGCAATGACACTATTTGCTATGCAGGATTCTCTTATTAAATTTATTTTTGAAAAAGCAGCACTTTATGAAATTTTCTTTGGAAGATATTTAGTTGCTGCAATTTTGCTTTTTTGTTACATCAAATTTAGAGGTCAAAAAGTTTCCTTAAAAACCTATTATCCTTTTTTAACATTTGTCAGAGTAATTCTTCACTTTTTAGCTTTTTCCGCATTTTTTATTTCTTTGACTTACATGCCTTTAGCTACTGCAAACGCTTTATTTTTTTCATGCCCATTTTTTGTATCAATTTTTGCGAAATTTTTTTTAAAAGAGTTTATTGGTATTAGAAGATGGTCCGCGATTGTATTTGGTTTTATTGGTGTATTCATTGTGTTGGATCCAAACTTTTCTGATTTTGAATATAAGAGTTTATTGCCAGTTTTATGTGCATTTTTTTACGCAGCTTCAATGACAATAACTAAATACACTTCAGATAAGGATGACGTTAATACTCAACTTTTTTATTTCTATCTTATAGCACTAATTCTCTGTGTTATAATTTTTATCTTTATGGGTAAAGGTCAACTTAATAATCCTGATTTTGATCCTACTACTCAATTTATTTTTAGAGAATGGTTTTCAAACATTGAATATACTTGGAAATTTATTTTATTCTTTGGTTTTGCTGCATCAATCGCTTTTGTTTGTATTTTTTCTGCATATATAGTTGCTTCTCCTTCAGTTGTTTCTCTATTCGAATATTCGCTTATTATAATGTCAATGATTCCAGGTTATTTTTTGTTTAACGAAATACCTACTGCCAGAACATTCATTGGTGTTGCATGTATAATAGCAGCTGGAATTTATATTTATGTGAGAGAGAGAGCTAGAGATCAATATATTGCAACTGAAACACCTGTAAGAAGATGACCAAAAGTTACATACCTACAATTGATATATCCCCTTTAATTAAAAATAATTTTGACACCAAAAATGCGATTAAAACAATTAAAAAAATTGAAAGTGCTTGTATTAATATAGGATTTTTTCAAGTTGTAGGTCATGGAATTAATTTGAAACATATTAAAGAGACATGTGAGATTGGAAATAAATTCTTTAATTTATCAAATAATATTAAGAAAAAATTATCACCTAAAAAGTGGAATAAAAAAAATAAAAACGTTTACAGAGGATATTTTCCTAATGATGTGAATGGAAAAGAAGGTCTAGATATAGGTGATTTAAAGGTTACTAAAAAATATTCCTCGAGATTAAAAAATCAATATGTTGAATATTTAGAATTAAGAAAATGTTTTAATAAAAATTCAATTATTATTCTAAACAAATATTTTGATAATATTTATAATTTAAGTGAGACCTTGTTTAAAAGTGTAATCAAAATAAGCAAAAAAAATCCTAATATTTCCTCAAAAGTTTTTTCAAGATTGAAGACCTTAAGTACCTTGAGATTTAATTATTATCCTAATCAAACTAAACCTGTGGAAATTTCTAAGGAAGATGGGGTTTCTCTTGGATGTGAAACCCATGTTGATAGTGGAATATTTACAGTTCTCTATCAAGATAGCAAAGGTGGATTACAGGTTCAAAATAGAAAAAACAAAAAATGGTATGATGTGCCATTTAACAAGAAAGCTTTAGTAGTAAATACAGGTAGGGCATTGGAATTTCTAAGTAAAGGTAAATTTAAAGCAACTAATCACAGGGTTTTATGGAATAAAAGTAAGAGACTTTCTGTTCCTTTTTTCTTTGAACCTTCTTATGATTTTAAAATGGACCAATCATTTTTAAATGAAAGTAAATTTAAAAATAATGGCCAAATTTATGAGATATTTCTCAATAAATCTTTGAAGAAATTTATTGAATATCAGCGTTAGTAATAATAAAGTTCAGATATAAAGCGATACATAACTCGTCGATAAATTCATAGATTTACGAAAGTGGGATCGGTCGTCTTTAAATTAACTTTTAAAGGAGGCTTTATGAAATTTGGTTATTTTTGTAATACCACAAACTGGACACACAAACCTTATCATCAATTGTTAGATGAAACTAAAGAAATCACAGAATACTGTGATCAAAACAAATGGAATTCAATTTGGTTTACAGAACATCACTTCAATCACGAGGGAATGGAGTCTTGTACAAATCCATTAATGATGGGCGCAGATGCAGCTGCAAGAACAAAAAATATTAGAATAGGCCAAGCTGCAAACGTTATTACTTTTCATAATCCAATAAGATTAGCTGAAGATATAGCTACTTTAGATCAACTTTCTAAAGGAAGAGTTGAGGTAGGCGTTGCTCGAGGTGTATATGGAAGAGAAGCAATAAATTTAAACAAAGAGGCTGATTTAAAAGACCAGGCAAAAAATTTTAGATTATTTGCTGAAACATTAGAAGTTTTAAAAAAATCCTGGACAGAAAAATTCTTCAAACATGAAGGTGAGTTTTATACTTATCCTTCGCCAAATTATGTTTGGCAACATGATATGAGCCCGCCAAGTGAAGAATTTATGAATATGGAAGATAGTACAATGAAAAAAATAAGTGTATTACCTAAGCCATATCAAGATCCTCACCCACCAATTCATCAAGTTGTAGATGGAATTAGGTCAATAGAATGGGCTGCTGAGCAAAATATAAATATAATTATGTGGATACCAACTGTTAAAGCTTTAAAGGCAAGATTTGAAGCTTATAAAAATAAAAGATCAGAGGTTACAAAAAAAAATGTTCCTCTTGGAGAAGGTGTATCTCTTGTAAGAGACATGTTTGTTGCTGATACAATGGAAGAAGCGAAACAAAAAGCTGGAGAGCATATGGTAAATTATATGAGATGGGTTTGTCATTGGAGAGGTTTAGGAAATCATATGGATCCAGGTGAAGAATTACCAGAAACAAAAGGTAAATTAGATTTATTAAATTATGAATTTTTACATAAAAGAAACATGTTATTTGGAACACCTGAATATGTAATAGATAAAATTCATGAATTAAAATCTGAACTAAACTTACAAAATTTACAAGTTTGGTCTAATTTTCCGGGTGTGAAGCATAAAGATTGTATGAAAAGTATAAAACTTTTTACAGAAAAAGTGATGCCTCACTTTCAGGATGATTTTGATACTGAAGTAAAAAAAGTTTCGTGAAAAGAAAACGAAGAAGAATTAGCGGCGGACAAGCTGCTGTTCAATCATTAAAAAAAGAAAAAGTAAAACATGTTTTTGGACTTATTGGTTCAGCGACAATGGAAATGTTTGACGCTCTCTATCATGAAAAAAATATAAAGTTTATTGGTGTCAGAGATGAAAGAACTGGTACACATATGGCTGATGGATATGCAAGAGCATCAAATAATCCTGGTGTAATAATTGCAGGACAAAATGGACCTGGTGCTACTAATCTAGTTACAGGAGTTGCACAAGCAAAAGCAGCCTTTTCTCCAGTTATTGCAATTGCAGGTTCGTATTCAACTAAAGATAAAATGGAAGATGCATTCCAAGGTTTAGATCAACAGTCTTTATTTTCACCTATTACAAAAAAAACTTGGACTATAAAAAATTCAAAAATAATTCCAAAAATTATGAGTGATGCTTTTAGCTTGGCAATGAAGCCTAGAAGAGGACCAGTATGTGTAAATTTACCAAGAAATATATTAGCAGCTTCAAACTCCTATAATATTAATACTAAAAAACAATCATTCATAAATGAGAGTAAGCAAAAAGGAAATAAAGAAAATATCAAAAAAGCTGTAAAATTAATCGGATCTTCAAGATGCTCAGTAATTATTGTTGGTGCTGGAATAAAGTATAATTCTAAATACAAAGATGTAATAAAATTAGCTGAGCTATGCAACATACCTATTGTTACAGCTGCAGGTCATGGAGATGCCATACCATTTGGTCATAAATTAAATGCAGGACAGATGGGGCCTAGAGGAAATCCAGTTGCTTCAAGATTAGTTAAAAATGCAGATGTTATATTAGCAATTGGAACACGTTTAGGTTTTAATTCAACATTTTACTCTTATGAAAATATAAATAAAAATGCAAAAATAATTCAAATAGAACTAGAAAAAACAATGCTTGGAAAATATTTTCCAGTGAAAGTAAAAATACACGCAGATGCTGCAACTGCAACTAAACAAATTTATGATGAAATTAAAAAAGAAAAAATTAAATTAAATGTAAAAAACTGGACCGAAACTTATTTAAAAGAGAAAAAAGGATATTTATTAAATAGAGATAATAAAAATCTTGGTTCAAATTTTCCTATTCAACCCAAAGGACTATTTAAGCAATTAAGAAAAGTACTTCCAAAAAATTCTGCAATTACTTTGGATGCAGGAACCTTATGTCTGCAGGCAACAGATGCTCTAGAATATTATGAACCTCCTTCTTTATTTACACCCTTAGATTTTGGTCTTGTTGGCTTTTCTTTTGCATGTGGTCTTGGAGTTAAAGTTGCAAAACCAAAAAAAACAGTTGTAAGTCTTATGGGTGATGGGGGTTTTGGAATGACTATATCTGAATTAAGTACTGCTGTTGAATATGGAATTAACACAACAACTATTGTGATGAACAATCAAAGCTGGGGAGCAGAAAAAGCTTATCAAAAAGATTTTTATGGAAAAAGATATTTAGGAGCAGATATTACAAGTCCATCTTTTGATAAAGTTGCAGAACTTTACGGTGCAAAAGGATTTAAAGTTAAAAAAATTTCTGAAATTAGTGAAGCAGTGAGAGCTGCGATTAAATCAAACAAACCATCTGTGATAGATGTTGATGTGGATCCAAAAGCGTTATACAGTTTTAGAAGAGATAGTTTCAAACATAGAGAAAAAAAATGAAATTAGAATTAAGAAAATTTAATAAATTTGTAGATAAAACTTTTATTGAAGGTGGTAAAGAAGCGAAAGAACCAGTTTTGTTGGTTTCTGTTGCAGTTGTATTTAAAAATCCATGGCACGGACAAGGTTTTGTCGAGGATCTAAGACCAACTATTTTAGATCTTGCGCCAAAGCTAGGTGATTTACTTGTTCCAGAATTGATAAAAGAAATAGGATCACCTGAAAAAATATTAGCATATGGTAAAGCTGGTGTAGTTGGTTTAAATGGAGAAATTGAGCACGCTTCAGCGTTTATTCATACTTTAAGGTTTGGAAATAAATTTAGAGATGCGGTAGGTGGAACTTCCTATTTAAGTTTTACAAATACAAGGGGACCCGCTGGATCAAAGATTGCAATACCAATGATGCATAAAACAGATTCAGGACTAAGACCATATTATCTTACTCATGAATTTACTATTCATGATGCACCTTTTGATGATGAAGTGGTTATTGCAATTGGTGGAGCATCAAGTGGTAGAGCACATGCAAGAACTGGTGACAGATATCAAGATATGAAAGAAATGGGCATTGAGCCAAAATAATTCTTGATGACGACAGGAACTACTGACTCAGGAACCTATTACGTATTCAACAAAAAAGATCAAGAAGTACCAATAGTGTTTATTCATGGTGTTGGTCTTACTCATGAAATTTGGAAGCCTCAGCTTAAATTTTTTAATTATCATTCAACTCTTGCTTACGATATTTTGGGTCATGGAAAATCATCCTTAGAAAAAGAGACAGTTAGTTTTGATGATTTTTCTCACCAACTACTTAAACTTTTGGATCATCTTGATGTTAAAAAAATCCATCTTGTAGGTTTCTCTATAGGATCTTTAATTGCACGAAATTTTGCAACGAAACATAATGAGCGTTTACATACATTAACTCTTCTGTGTTCTATTTATAAAAGAACTCAGGAACAACAAAAAATAGTTAATCAAAGGTTTGAGCAAGCAAAACAAGAATTAAAGCTTTCAAAGCAAGCTTTAAAGAGGTGGTTTACAGATAAATATTTAGAAAATAATCCAGAAATATTTGAAAAAATAAGTTCAATTTTATCTGCTAATAACATGAGCAATTTTTTAAAGGTTTATGAATTATTCGTTAATCATAAAAATGATGAAGATTTTAATAAAATTAAAGCTAATACTCTAGTTATGACAGGTGAATATGACATTGGCTCAACTGTAAAAATGTCTCAAGAATTGAATGCTTTAATCTCTAAAAGTCAATTAAAGATCATTAAAGATGGAAAACATCTTTGTGGTATTGAGTGTGCTGATGATGTAAATTTAACTATCAAAAATTTTATTGGATCAGATGAGTAAACTTAAACAATATAAAATGTTTATTAATGGTGAGTGGGTTGACTCTGAAAGTAAAAAAACATTTGAAACTCTAAATCCAGAACATAATGAGCCATGGGCAATTGTTCCAGAAGCAAGTGCTAAAGATGTTGATAATGCAGTCAAGGCTGCTCAAAAAGCATTCGAGGGTGAATGGCCCAAACTACTTCCTAGAGAAAGAGCTAAATACTTAAGAGCCATTGGAGATCAATTGAGAGAGAATGCAGAGATGCTAGGTGAAATAGAAACAATTGATACAGGAAAACTTTATAGAGAAACAAAAAAACAAGCAGTATATATAGCAGAATACTATGACTATTATGCTGGTTTGGCTGATAAAGTTGAAGGTACAGTTTTACCAATAGATAAACCAAATGTTCAAGCAATAACAACTAGAATACCAATAGGTGTTATAGCTGCAATAATTCCCTGGAACTCACAAATGTTTTTAACTGCTACTAAAGTAGCACCAGCACTTGCAATGGGTAATACAGTTGTGATTAAATCTTCGGAACTTGCCCCAGCTGTTTTGTTTGAATTTGCAAAATTAATTGAAAAAACTGGTATCCCCAAAGGTGTGGTAAATGTAATCACAGGATTTGGAGATCCTTGTGGTAAAAGTTTAACTACTCACAACTTAGTTGAAAAGGTTGCTTTTACTGGTGGTCCTGAAACAGCGAGACATATAATTAGAAACTCAGCGGAAAATTTATCAGAGGTAAGTTTAGAACTAGGTGGAAAAAGTCCAGTTGCAGTCTTTAACGATGCAGAGCAAGAAAATGCAATAAATGGTATTACAGCGGGAATATTTGGTGCAAGTGGACAAAGCTGCATTGCAGGTTCAAGACTTTATTTACAAAAAGGAATATATGATGAATTTTTAGATAAGCTTTCAAAACGAGCATCAAAAATAAAAATTGGAGCACCAATGGATCCTGAAACAGAGATGGGACCTTTGAGTAATTTTAAACAATTAGAAGTTATAGAAAAAAATATAAAAGATACTATTAACCAAGGTGGTAAAATTAAGTGTGGAGGTGAAAGACACTCTTTTTCAAATAAAGGATATTATTTCCCTCCAACAATAATCGAATGTAACAATCATAATCTGCCTGCTGCAGAAAATGAATTATTTGGACCAATATTATCAGTAATGAAATTTGAAACAGAAGAAGAAGTTATTTCTAAAATGAATGATAACCAATATGGATTATCTTCTGGAGTTTATACAAGCAATCTATCTAGAGGAATGAGGGTATCAAAAGCAATTAGAGCAGGCATTACTTTTGTAAATACTTATAGATTAATTTCTCCTTCTGCACCATTTGGAGGTATTAAAGATAGTGGATATGGTAAAGAGGCGGGAATTGATTCAATTAAAGATTATACAAGAGTTAAAACAACTTGGTTCTATACTTCAGACGAACCATCACTTGACCCTTTTTCAATAAGGTAGATTTTGTCACTAAAACATACAGGTTTGATTGTTTTGGTGATGTTTTTTCTCGGAAGTGCGTACCCATTAGGTAAATTTGGTTTGAACGCCTCAATGAACCCTATTTTTTTTGGAGCCTTAAGAATGGGTTTTGTTTTTTTATGTTTATTACCATTTTGCAAAATAATTATTCCTGAAAAAAAATATATATTACCTTTAATTGGATTTTCTATTTGTATGGGCGCAGGAGTGAATATGTTTTTATATCTCTCAATTAATTCAGTAACATTATTAGCTCCTATTACAATTGGAGCACAATTATCCATTCCATTTTCAATATTAATAAGCTCTTTATTTCTCAAGGAAAGTATTAGCTTAAAAAAATGGCTTTTTATTTTTTCATCATTTATAGGGATATTGCTAATATCTTTTGATCCAAAGATTTTAGATGAAATTATTGGTACATTTTTAGTTTTTGGAATGGCTTTTTTTTATGGTTTGTCTCAAGTTTTTTCAAGATACATCAAAGACCTTGACGTAAAGTTTACTAATTGCATTATGGGAATTGTAGGTTTTTTAGTTTTAATAATTTTTTCTCAAATATTTGAAGGAAATATTTTTCACCAAATTAAAACTGTAGAGACTAGCGGGTGGCTTGCAGTTATGTATGCAGGAATGATTATTTCAATTTTTGGTCATATGATGATGTTTTACCTTTATAAATTTTATCCTGTAGGTATGGTTATGCCTTTTTATTCTCTATTTCCAATCTTTGGATTGGTATTAACTTTTTTTATTTTTGGTGAAGTGCCCTCTAATATAACAATACTTGGAGGAATAATTGTAATAAGTTCAATATATATGCTTCAAAAAACGAGATAATTTTGTCATTGAATTGTTTGAATAATCGTCATTTAATTGCATTTTTATAAATTGTTAACAATATAGAGGAAGATAATGAGAAAACTATTTATTGCTGCATTTATGTTTGTTTCAACGTTTACAACAAACTCATTTGCAGACGGACATGCTATCAAGATGGGAATCATTTTAGGATTTACGGGTCCTATTGAATCTCTTACTCCAGCAATGGCTGCCTCAGCTGAGCTTGCTTTTAAAGAAGCTTCAGACTCAGGTTCGTTATTAGGTGGAAAATATATTAAAGCTGAAAGAGCAGACTCAACTTGTGTAGACTCTGCAGCTGCTACAACAGCAGCTGAAGGTTTAATTTCAAGTGGTGTTGTAGCAATCATGGGAGCAGACTGCTCTGGTGTAACTGGTGCGATTGCAACTAATGCAGCAGTGCCAAATGGTGTTGTGATGATTTCACCATCTGCTACTTCTCCAGGATTAACTACTTTAGCTGATAATGGATATTTCTTTAGAACAGCTCCATCAGACGCTAGAGGTGGTCAAGTTTTAGCTGATATTACAAAAGATAGAAAAGTAAAAACTATTGCAGTAACGCACACTAATAATGACTACGGTAAAGGTTTAGCAGATGTTTATGTAGCAGCTGTTAAAGCTCATGGAATTAAAGTAACAGCGGTAACAGCACATGAAGAAGGTAAAGCTGACTATGGAGCTGAAGTTGCAACACTTGCTGCAGCAGGTGGAGATGCTTTGGCTGTTTTAGGTTACTTGGATCAAGCAGGTGGAATGATTATACAAGGATCATTAGATGCTGGATCATTTGATACTTTCGTTTTATCTGACGGTATGATTGGTGACTCTTTAACAGATAGATTTGGTAAAGATCTTAATAAATCATTTGGATCACTTCCAGGATCAACTGGAAAAGGTGCTGGTAAATTTGCAGAAGTTGCAAAAGCTGCAGGAATTGATTCTTCAGGACCATATACTGGTGAGTCATATGATGCAGCTGCTTTAATTTCTTTAGCGATGCAAGCTGGAGGCAAAGCAGATAGAGCAACTGTACAAGCAAACGTAATGGCTGTTGCTAATGCACCAGGAACAAAAATATATCCAGGTGAACTTAAAAAAGGTCTTGATTTATTAGCTAAAGGTAAGCAAATAAATTATGAAGGCGCTACTGCTGTTGAATTTACAGATGTTGGTGAAGCTTTTGGATCTTTCCTAGAAAAAGAAATTAAAGGCGGAAAATTCAAAACTAAAAAACAAAGATAATTTTTTATCTATTCAAAAAACCCCAGTAATTTTATTACTGGGGTTTTTTTTTAAATCAGCTCTAATGGTAGAAAGAGCTATGATAATTAGAAAAATCAAACATATTGAATTCATAATTTTCCAGCTAGTTAAGCTAAGAAATATTCCAGCGGATAAACTCGCTGCTGCCTGAACAGAATAAACTATTAAGTCATTATATCCTTGTGCTCTAAATTTTTCTTCTTCTCTGTAACACAAAACAAGTAAGCTTGTTCCTGAAATGAATAAAAAATTCCATCCTAACCCAAGAAAAATAAGTGCAATCACATAATTAATAAAATTTTGTTCAAATAAACTGGTAATAATTGTCACCAAAAATAACAAAACACCCATATACATAATTTTACTATGACCAAATCTTTTAATTAAATTTCCAGTAACTAGCGAGGGCAAAAACATAGCTGCTATATGAAGCTGAATAACAAAGCCAGTCTTCGACAAACTTATTTTCTCCATCAAATGCATGCTTATAGGAGTGGCTGTCATTAAGAAAGTCATTACTGCATACGCAAAAGCCGAAGCTACAAGCGCCTGTAAAAATCTTGGTTGAGAAATAAGTTCCAAAAAACTTCTTCCAGTTTTATATTGATTGTTAGATGTTTTTTCTGGTTCCTGATAAAATAATAAAAATATTGTTGATGAAATAGCTAATGATGCAAGAGCAAGATAAGAACCTGCATACATATGATCTGTAATAAACCCTTTAGAAATGTTTGCAATGTTTGGACCAATAAATGCTGAACCTATGCCTGCTAATAAAATTATAGAAATTGCCTTTGGTGCATAATCTTTACCTACAATCTCGACTGCTGCAAAACGATATTGATGACTGAAAGCTATTCCTCCACCAATTAAGAAGCATCCTAAATTATATAAGACAAAACTTTCTATAATTATAGAGTATGCGGTTAAAAGAGATGCAAAACATGTTCCGATTGATGCATAAATAAATCCCAATTTTCGTCCAATTATACTCATTAGCTTTGCAGCAAAAAAAGCGAACAATGCAACTCCAACAACTGACAAAGCCATTGGAAGGGTTGCTAAAGATTTGATTGGACTAAATTTTGAACCAATTATACCACTTAAAAATACTGTGACTGGAGCAGCTGTAAAGGCAAAAATCTGACTTAAAATAAGTAACGAAAGATTTTTATTCATTAAAAGAATAAATACTTGTCAGCCATATACAAAGCCCAAGCAGCAGCAGCACCTAATATAATATATTTCATTTGGTTTACTTTATTTCTATTTTTTCTGGAAGTATACCTTTAGGTCGATACCTCATTATAGTTAATAACCCTATTCCTATAACTAAGAATCTAAAATATGGTGCACTTTCTATTAAATGAACTCTTACTGAATTTGTCTCAGGTAAATGAGATGTAAATAAATTTATTAAAAATAAAGCCATAGGAGCAGCTTCCACCCACAAGAACCAGACAACAAATCCTCCTAATATTGCACCAAAATTATTACCTGTGCCTCCAACTATAACCATTACCCAAATTACAAATGTATATCTCATTGGTCTATAACTTCCTGGTGTAAATAAACCATCATTTGTAACCATCATTGCTCCAGCAATGCCAACAATAGCTGACCCTAAAATAAAAATAAATAAGTGCTCTTTAACTATATTTTTTCCCATTGCACTTGCAGCCTCCTCATTATCTCTAATGGCTCTCATTTTCCTTCCCCAAGGTGAATACAGTGCTTTCTGAGTTACAATTAACAAAATAATAACCACAGATAAAAATAATCCAGTAAAACAAAGTTTAACATAAATCGATGAAGCATCAATAACCATCTGACTAAGAGCATCTTGTCTCTCAGTGAGTGAATTTATCATACTAAGTTTTTTTGCATGAAAAGTTTCAACAAGATTTATAAACCACTGAGATGTTTGAAGATCTATTTCGTAAGGCGCTGGCCTTTTTAATCCTATTACATTTTTAACTCCTCTTGCCAACCACTCTTCATGTTTAATTATTGATACTACTATTTCTGCAATCAATAATGTTGCGATGGCAAGATAGTCTGCTCTAAGACCTAATGCTATTTTTCCAACAATAAAAGCTAAACCACCGGCTAAAAAAGCTCCACCAATCCATGAAAATAAAACTGGTAAACCCATTCCTCCTAGAAATCCAGTTTTAGCAGGATCAACAGCTTCTATTGCCTCTATACCTGGCGTAGCTGTAGATCTTAATAATAATATTCCTCCTATTATTACGAATGTAATCCCATAAGTTCTATATTTTGATTTATCAAAGTGTTTAAGCAAGTAACGAATTAAAACAACCATTACAACAATTATCCAAAAGCAAATTAGAATATTTAATCCACCTGCTTGCCATGCTTGTTGTACTGGATCTACTGACACTAAAACAACTGCTAGACCTCCAAGAGCGGTATAGCCCATAATACCAAAGTTTATTAATCCAGCATAACCCCATTGAATATTAGCTCCTATTGTCATAACTGCAGAAATTAAGCAATAATTAAGTATTGTTAGAGCAATTGACCATGACTGAAATATTCCTACTAATAGAATTAATATCAGCATAATTGAGTAAGCTGCTATTATATTTGAATACTTTCTCATATAGTTTTGCCTTTAAATATTCCAGAAGGTCTTATCAATAAGACTATTACTAAAATTGAAAATGAAACTGCGAATTTATAATCTGTAGATAATAATTGCATAAGGGATTCTGGTTCCATGCTCTCAGGTACCAAATAAGCAATAAATCGTTTATAGGCATATGTTATAAAGATTTCTGCAAAAGCTATTACATATCCACCAAGAAAAGCTCCAAACGGATTTCCAATTCCTCCTACAATTGCAGCAGCAAAAATAGGTAACATGTTATTAAAATAAACAAATGGTCGATAGCTTTTATCTAAACCATATAATATACCACCTACTGTAGCTAAAATCCCAGCAATTACCCAGGTTATAAGAACAACTCTTTTTGGATCAATTCCTGAGAGTAAAGCTAAATCTTCATTATCTGAATAAGCTCGCATACTAGTTCCAGTTTTTGTTTTATTTAGAAACCAAAACATTATTGAAACTATTATTAAAGTTACCACAATGGTTATAGCCTGAGTTGATTTAAGTGTTAAACCTTCACTTAAACCAGTCATTTCTTTAAATTCTGTTGCTTTTAAAATAAATTTTTCTCCGTCTAAAAATCTTCTATCAGATGGACCTATAATAATTCTAATAATTGCTTGAGTAACAAACATTACACCAACACTTACCATTGCAAATTGAACTGGGGGACTTTTTTTTATCCTATAGTAACTAAAAACAAACTTATCAATTAACAGCATATATAAAATCATCATTATGATAGCGAAAGGAATTGTTAACAGAGCTGTTGGTAAAAAACCAAGACCTAAACCTATTGATTGGAAATAATATGTTAATAACACAGCAAACATAGTTCCAAATGACATCATGTCTCCAGTAGCAAAATTTGCAAATCTTAAAACTGCATATATCAGTGTTACAAAAATTGCACCTAAAGCTAATTGAGACCCATAAGCTAAGGCTGGTATTATTGTAAAGTTTGTTAATACTACTATTGCATTTATAAAATCCATTATCCCCCTAAAAACGACCGTCTTACCTCTGGATCATTTAATAATTCTTCACCAGATCCTTCAAATTTATTTTGTCCAGTAACTAAAACATATCCTCGATCTGAAATACTTAAAGCTTGTTTGGCATTTTGTTCTACCATGATTATTGCAACATTTGTCTTTTTAACTTTAATAATATGTTCGAATAGTTCATCCATTACTATCGGAGAAACACCAGCAGTTGGTTCATCTAACATTAAAACGGAAGGTTCGCTCATTAATGCTCTACCAAGAGCTACTTGTTGCCTTTGACCGCCAGATAGTTGTCCAACTATTTGTGATTTTTTTTCACTTAATATGGGGAACAAATTGTATATATTTTCTATCATTTGGTCTAAACCCTCTTCTCTTAAAAAACCTCCTATTTCTAAATTTTCTTTAACTGTTAACTCAGCAAATACATTTCTTGTTTGTGGTACAAATGAAATTCCTTGTTTAACTCTGTCTTGCGGTGAAATATTTGAAATATCATTTCCATCAAGAGTCACACTGCCTGATTTTAAATTTAGAAGTCCTAACATTGCTTTCATGGCAGTAGATTTTCCTGCTCCGTTAGGACCCAAAATTGCTACAATCTCTCCTTTATTTGCATTGATACTACATGAGCTAATAATATCAGGTCCGTCTCCATAACCTGCTGTCATTTGTGTTCCCTCAAAATAAGCCATTAAACTTTACCTCCTGAAACATTGGATCTTCCAAGATAACTTTCAATAACTTTTTCATTTTTTTTTACCTCGCCTGAAGTACCTTCAAATAAAACTGAGCCTTCTGCCATCACAATAACTGGATCACACATTCTACTTATAAAATCCATATCATGTTCAATCATACAAAATGTATAATTTTTTTCTTTGTTTAGTCTCAAAATTGCTGTCCCAAGATCTTTAAGCAATGTTCTATTAACGCCAGCACCTACCTCATCTAGTAGAACTAATTTAGCATCAACCATCATTGTTCTACCAAGTTCTAACAATTTTTTTTGTCCACCAGATAAATTTCCAGCTCTTTCATTTGCTAAATGTTTAAGATTTAAAAATTCAACAACTTCATATGCTTTAATTCGAATTTGCTCTTCTTCTTTTTTTACTACACTTGGCTTAATAAAAGCGTTTAATAAATTTTCACCTGTTTGATTAGCTGGAACCATCATTAAATTTTCTAACACCGATAAGTTTGAAAACTCATGAGCTATTTGAAAAGTTCTTAATAATCCTTTAGCAAATAATTCATGTGCAGGAATATCTGTGATATTCTCATTATTAAATATTACATCGCCTGATGATGATTTTAAATTTCCAGCTATTAAATTAAATAATGTCGTTTTACCTGAGCCATTTGGACCTATAATTCCTGTAATTGTACCTCTCTTTACTTTAAGTGAACAATCCGAAACTGCAGCTAATCCGCCAAAATATTTTGAAAGATCATTTATTTCTAAAATATTATCTGCCATTTAAATTATTTACTTAGTCTTTTATGAATACTATTTAAAGTTTTTTCGATTGACTTATAAAATCCAGCTTTAGAAAGCTCTTTTACACCCTGTTCATTTAAACCTTTTGGAGTTTGAGACTCTTTTACTAAATTTTTTAAATTTAATTTCGAATTAACCACTGCATCCTCTGATAAAGCTAAAAATAATGAGGTAATATATTTTTGAGCATTATCTCTTTTTACCCCTCGTTTAACTAGCCAATCAGTCATAACTCTTAATAATTCGTAAAAAGGAGCCATCATACCTGAAGTAGACCAAAAATTTATAGATGATTTTTCGTTTTTGATTTCTACTGTTGTTCCAAGGTGATTGAAAAATTCCTTTACTTTTCTATTTGGTGGACAAATAGGAACAGGGCCTTTTTTTAAAGATATTGGAGGTAGTGGAATAGCTCTCACAATCTGTGCTCTAACTTTAATATCTTTTTTTAATTGAGCCAGAGTTATAGTAGAGATAAAGCTAATAA
>CACNQY010000010.1 GCA_902622655.1 uncultured Pelagibacteraceae bacterium
TTTTTTAATGAATAAGTTTTCCTCAAAAAATTTTTTAAAAAACTTATCAAAAGCTAATACAGTTTCTATTTCTCCACTAGAAATGAAAGTGAGAAATAAAAATAATTATATAAAAAAATCACTTGCGATTAATGAGGTTTCAATCTTAAGACAAAGTAGACAAGCAGCGACTATATCGATTAGCCAAGGATCAAGACTAATAATTAAAAAATTAGTTTCAGATGGGGTTTTAGTTTCAACTCCAGCTGGGAGTACGGCTTATAATTTATCGGTTCATGGACCAATTCTTAGTTTGAATTCTAAAAAATTATCTATTTCACCTATAAGTCCTTTTAGACCAAGAAGATGGAAAGGAAGAATTATCAAGGATAATTCAAAAATAGTTATTAAAAATTTGAATTCAAAAAAAAGACCAATAAGTGCAGTTGCTGATAATATAGAAGTCAGGAATGCAAAAAGCATCACCATAAAGACGAATAAAAATATTAAGTTTAATCTTTTGTATGACAAAAATAGAAGTTTACAAAAAAAGATAAAAATTGAACAAATAAGAAAAGAAATTAATTAAATTAATAATTATGAAAAAAAATGGTTTCACACTTATAGAACTTTTAGTTGTTGTAGCAATCATAGGAATTCTTGCTGCTGTTGGTGTAGTTGCTTATAATGGATATACATCCTCTGCTAAGATATCAACAGCTAAAGCTAACTTTGCTAGCGCATCGAAATATATTTCCAATGAACTGATGATGTGTAATGTTGATCCAGATAGAAATTTATTCAATCAAAATAATGTTAAATGCTCAGATGTTAAAGCTCAAACCATTGCACAATATGTTGATGAAGCTTTTAGAGATTATAACTTTAATAATCCTTTTGGTAAAAGTGATGGTACAACAAAAAAAGCTGTTAAAAGCGGCGGAGCTGCTTATGAAGATAAACAGCTTGGCTATATAATAATTAACACTCAAGGTAATGAAAATGCGACTGTGGAAATGTGTTTTAAGACACCTTGTAATACAAAAGATGAAAATGGGAATTATACTTATATTTTAAGTATGAGTGTAGCATTGCAATAATAATTAAAGAATTCTTGAAAATATTTAATTTTATTGATTGATGGTGCCCCCGCACGGATTCGAACCGCGGACCTATTGATTACAAATCAATTGGTAAAGTTTAAATAACTATTTGTTTGCAATAATAATCTCAAAATATTTTTAGTCTGGTCACAATCTGGGCACAGTGGTAAGTTTTTAAATTATGTGGTCTAAATTTATTGCTGGTTTCTGTAAAGCAGAATTTCTTTGCTATGCAGGTAGCCCTCATTGGCTTGGTTGGGGAGTTCTTGTGTTAGGAATTATTGGCTTAATTTATTTTGCGTGGTGGTGGATGGGTGGCTACTGGTAATTAAAAAATTTTATATGAAAAAGTTTTTAGTGATAATCTTTATTCTGGGTATACTTGGATATTTAGCTCATTTATGGACTGAAAATATGTGTAGAGATGTGGTTAAAAAATTGAATCTAACCGGTGCTGAAGCTAAAGTTAAATATGAAGAATGTTTAAGATGGTAACAATAGTATAATTTTGATGATGAAAAAACTTTTAGGGATCGTGGTTCTGGGTTTGTTGTTGAGTGGAAACGCTTTTTCTGAGACCTGTGAAAAAGATTTGTCTTATGAATTAAGTTGGCTTAAACCAAATTATAATATGCTATATTTGAATATATTTAATTCAAATAAAAATCATATAATAATTCCAAAAATAAAATTAATAACTAAAGATAACCAACTGATAAAAGAATTTAAACCTAAAGATGTTAGAGACAAGAATTGGCAAGATAACCAAGTTTTTTCAGTAAAGCCATTTGGTAAGAACTTCACATCATTTGGGTCTTCAAAAATTAATCATAAGGTTGTTCACAAGGTATTATTTGCTTGTGCATCATTTGTTGAATAATATTTTTAAATAGAGATTGCTTTACCTTGGCACAATCCTGGCACAATCCTGGCACAATCCATTATAAAATTTAACTAAAAACTATTTTAGCAAAAATAATAAGTATTGATTTTATTGAGTGATGGTGCCCCCGCACGGATTCGAACCGCGGACCTATTGATTACAAATCAAAGAGCTTCTTAAAATATCCTTTCATTAACGTTGATATTATTAACTTCTAGAATCCCCGTCAAGCAAAGATAAATTATTCACTTACAATTCACTTACGTTCTTTTTTACCTTTTATAGTCCAACCATTTTTTTCTAATGCTTTAATTAAATTTTTACGCATTACATCTCTAGGTGTTTTTTGATCACCTATTTTTTCAAAGAATATTGGCTCTAATCCTTTATTCTTTTTTGATTTAAAATAGTTTTTAATTGATTGTATTATTATTTTCATTTGTCTCCTTTAGCTTTGTATTTAATGTCCAAGCAAGTAGAGTTATGTCTAAATCAGGACAGATTAATTATAATAAATTGTGTCTCAAAATACAAATTTATTTGAATTAAACCTAATTAAGAATTTGTATTTTTAATCTCTTTACACCTTTTATGCGCTTCTAAAACAGATGGCACAAGTTTATCTAAATTCCATCTATTTATTGATATATCAAAATATTTACTTGCCTTAAAATCAATCCCATCAATGATTTCAATCTCAAATCTTTGTTCTTCAATATAAAAATTATTTAATTTATAAATATATTCTTTAATTGGAAACGATCCTAAGGATAATAAAACTCTATAACCCATCAAAAATGGCTGTATATGATCTACATAAGCAGTAACTTCTTCTTCATTAATTTTTATTGGTATATTTCTGTTTAATAGTTGTTTTATATCTCCAGGCTGCTCATATGTGTAAAAAGTGAAATTATGCCAAACTTTTTCACAGTTATCTTTTGATTGAATAAAGAAATTTAAACTGTCTCCATGAATTACTTCTCCATATACTCTAGCAAATGTTAAACTTTCGTAGTTATCAATTGTCCACATTTCATCTTCTTCAGCTTGAGCATGGTAAGCAAAGACAATAAAAAACAGAGACAAGTGTAATAAGATAATAAGTAAAACTCTTTTCATGATTTAAGCTCCACTTTGTATCCATTTTTGGTAAATATTTTGATTATCTTGTCCCAGACTAAACTGTTGTGTTCACCTGGTAATATTTCGAATTTAAATGTTTTTTTATAAACGGGGTCACAGTTATCATACGCAACGTAAGCACTCACGTGACAGTACTTACAGACACGGCCTATCTCCATATATTGGAACTCCTATTGTTGATTGATTTTTTTAAAGTTAAAAGTTTGTAGTTGGTAATAGACTCAATCCTCTTCTGTTTATTCGAATTGCGCAACAAGGGAGATAATAAAAATAGCGGAATACGATAGAAAAGGATTGAAATCCAATGCATTCAGTAAGAAAACAAATGTAATTGTTTTTATTAGGTCGGAAAATTGTTCGAAAAAAGAATTTTACAATTAATTACAACTGGCAAAAATTATGTTAATTTTTTAGATGTCTTATACGAAGCCCTGTAATAAATGTGGTCAAAGAATAAGCTTAAGGCAAATGCCAGCAGGACAGTGGGTTGCTTTTGATGTGTCTACTGAAGATCAACATATTTGTGGTGTTCAAAATGCACCTGATATTTCAATTAAAATTAAAGGAAAGAAAAAAAAGGAACTACAAGAAGAAGACTCTATTGATTTAGGTTATGACGATTCTGATTTAGAAATTGAAGAAGAGGATGATATTGAAGAAATACAAAATGAAAGTAAGATTTACGATACCACTTCTGGAATTCATAAGTGTATAGATAAATCAATTAAAGAAAAAAAAAGAATTCTTATTGATTATTATAGTGAATATAATGAAGAAAACACTCAAAGAGAAATTAGTCCGATTAAAAAGTTTAAATATAAAGACAAGACTTATTTGCAAGCTTATTGTCACAAAAGAAAAGCTGAAAGAAATTTTTTAACAAGAAGTATAGAAACAGCTAAAGAAATTGACAAAAAAAGAACCACAATTAAATTTGGAAAACCTAAGACTAAATTTTTAGAAAATCAAAGTAAAAAAGACGAAGATGTAAGTAGTGAATATAAATCAAAAAAAAATATTAAAGAAAATGTCGTTCATGAAACAATCAGAGAAGTAGAATCATCTTCCCAAACACCTGTATGGTTATATATAATAATTGCTGTAATTGTAATGGGTCTAGCAAGAGGTTTTCTAATTCCATTAATGGATTAAATGTCAGAAAAAGAAAAAAAAACTGATCAGGATTTTTCAATCATTGAAAATTTTGTTTCTGCTCTAAACATAGAATTTGAAGAAGCCAAAAAAAGTAATGTTGAAAAACAAATTACATTAGAAAATGGAGAACGAGGGGAACAATTAGGAAGTAAAGTATTATATACATTTTTTTTAGATCAGGATTTGAGAATTGGTAGGGCAAAGGATGATATGCCTGTTCAATTAATAATTGGTGACGAAAATGTTGATGCAAATATAGTTTCAGTAACTGAAAAAAAAGTAACAATCTCATGTGATAAAGATTTCGGCCCAATACTTCATCAAGCTACTCTAAAAATAGATAATTCTTATTTAATTGAAAAGTTAAAAAAAGTTTATGAGGAATATTTAGAGACAAAAGAAGGAAAAATAAATCTTGATATATTAAAAAAAACTTTATTTTTAAAAAAAGGAACTATTTCTGAAGATAAACCGAAGGTTCCAAAAGACACTTTAAATACTGAGCAATTCCAAGCGGTTAAATCATCTCTAGGAAGTGACATTGTTTATATATGGGGCCCACCTGGCACAGGTAAAACACATTGTATCTCAAAAGTTATTGAAGCTTTTTATTATGAGAAAAAAAAAGTTCTCTTAGTTTCAAATACTAATGCAGCTGTAGATATAGTTGTAAAAAATTTAGGAGACAGGCTTTACAAAAAAGATAAAGATTTTGATGAGGGTAGTGTTCTAAGATATGGAGATATAGTAAATGAAACTCTATTAAAAAAATATGGTGACTACGTTAATGTTGATAGAGCAGCTGAAAGACTGAGTATTAAGTTAGTAGAACAAAGAAGAGAAATTGAAAGAAAGATAGATGCATTAAACAAAAATGCTGAACCACATAAAAAAGTTGTAGATGCATTCAATCTAGTTGATCAATTAACTGCACAGAATTTAACTAATGTTGAAAGACAATCCGAAATGGAAGGTTTTTTAAACAAAGCAAATGAAATGATTGAAGATGCGAACTTATCAATCAAAAATTACAACAAACTAATTAAAGAATATGAAACCAAAGGATTTTTTGGAAAAATGTTTTCTGAAGATCCTCAGGCTCAAGAGTCAAAGATCAATAGCAAAAAGGGGGTAATTGAAAATATTACTGAAAAAAAGAAATCATACCCTGCTGAAATAAGAAAACTTAAAGTAAAGATTAATGATCTTGAAAATAAAATTTCACATAATAAAAAATTAATTTCAGGTAAAAATCTTCAAAAGGAACAAAAATCACTTCAAGTTTTCTTAGATGAAATAGACAAACACTCAATTGAAGTAACAAAGATTAACAATCAAATTCAAGAAGTAAAATCAGAAGTTTTAAAAAATTGTAGAGTCTTAGCTTCTACAGCTACCAAAACATATTTAAAGCCTGAGGATTTTGGTGAATATGATGTAGTTGTTATTGATGAAGCTTCTATGTTAATGCTTCCACAAGCTGCCTATGCTGCAAGTTTGTCGAAGGAAAAGGTTGTATTGGCAGGTGACTTTATGCAGTTACCCCCAATTGTTTCTACTAATGATGATCATTCAAATTATGAAATAGTTGAAAAATACCTAAGTCACGCATTTGATTTTATTAATGTAGAAAAACTTATCGCAAAAAAAACTAATAATATAATTACTCTTAAACGACAGTATAGAATGAACGATAAAATATGTTCATTAGTTAATAAATATTTTTATGATGGAAATTTAATTACTGATGTTAGTGTTAAAACTAAAGAATATCCAAAATTTATTAATGATAACTTGATATTAGTAGATTCATCAAGTCAGAATCCTTTTTGTGTTATGCCCGCTGAAGGTTCTAGATACAATATAGTTCATGCAGGAGCTATTAGAAATTTATGTGTTTATTTAAATGAACAAAAATTAGTTAAAGATGTAACTTCTGTTGGTGTTTGTACACCTTATAAAGCTCAACAAATATTTATTAGTGATCTACTTAAAGAGTTTACTTTAAATGACATAGTTTCTGGCACTGTACATAGATTCCAAGGTGATCAAAAAGATATTATAATATTTGATATACCAGAAAGTGAAGGTGTATATCCTTCAAATTTTGTCAAAGCATCCAACACTCAAGAACAAGGTTCGAAATTAATGAACGTGGCATTTAGTAGATCAAAAGATATTTTAATTGTATTTGCTAATATTAATTACCTTCAAGAAAGGTTACCACCAACATCAATTTTAAGAAATTTAATTGTAGATTTACAAAAACGTGGAAAAGTTATTGATATTAAGGAAATTATTAAATTAGGTCCTTTTCAATTATCAAGCAGACCAAAACTATCTCCATCAGTTAAGATAAAATTAAAAGATGATGAGGCAGGTATTTTTGATGAAAATAACTTTGAAAAAACATTTGAAAAAGATCTTAAAAAAGCAAAAAAATCTATTGTAATATTTTCAGCTTTCTGCACAGAAAAAAGAACAGCATATTGGGGAGATATATTAAGACAAAAAAAAGAAGAAGGTTTAAAAATAAGAGTTGTGACGAGAGGACCTGTTAATCAAGGAGCAGTGCTAAAAGAAACTGCAACACTTGCAATTAAAAGCTTAATTAAACTAAAAATAAACGTAGATTTAAGAAAAGATATTCACCAGAAAATGGTTTTTATAGATGATGATATTTTATGGTACGGTTCTTTAAATGTTTTATCCTATGGTGGTAAATCTACTCAAGCTGAAACAATCATGAAAATTAATAGTAAAGCGATGTCATCTAGAGCTGCAAAAAATCTTATTTATAAACATCAAAACTTTGAAGCAGAAAAAAATAAGAAAATAAACATTATTGAAAAACTTGCTGAAAGAGAAAATAGGGATTGTGAAAAATGTGGAAAACTTACCGAAGTATATTTTTCTAGAAAAGGTGGAAGAAGAGCATTTTTAATATGTATTAGCTGTAACAATATGCAAGATATGAAAAAAAGATCTTCCAGAAATATCGGTTATGAAAAAACTGACGGTAATGGTAAATCAAAAATGACAGCAGCTATCAAAGAGGAGGTGCGTTACTGCCCCAAGTGTAAAGATAGAAAAGTAAAATTAGTTTTGAAAAATAGTAGATATGGCCCGTTTTATTCTTGTTCAAATTGGAAAAGAGATAAGAGTGGATGTAATCATACTGAAAAAGTAAATAAAAGGGTCTAAAAAATTATTATCTATAATGATAGAGCTTCAAAAAAAATACAAATTATATAAAAAGAAAAATCTCGATAATCCTGGGATTGGTCGTCTTTATGAAAGACAAATAAGATATATTTATGAAACAAAAGGCTGGAGAGTTGATCCTTTCGGGATTGAAAAAGGTAAAAATGATTTAGGTAGAGATCTTATATGCACAAAGGGAAAACAGATACTAATTGTACAAGCAAAAAATTGGTCCTCAGATAAAGAAATATTTCCCAAACATTTAATGCAGCTAGCAGGTTCTCTTTTGTATTATATCAATCAACATCCAAATCATAAAATTCCAAAGGGTGTATTTATAACGACTACAAAATTTCACCAAACGACAAAAGATGTAGCTAAGAAGTTAAATATTCAGCATAGATACATTAAGTTAGATAAAAATTATCCTATGATCAAATGTAATATAAATAGAAGAGGGAAAAAGTTATTTTTTCTACCTTTTGATAAATTATATGACAAAGTCCATATTGATATAAGTAATCAAGAGTTTTATAGTGATGATATAAGTGATTGTTTAAAAAAAGGTTTTAAATATGTCGGAAAAAATTAATTCATTGAATCTTTGTGTTTGTATGGCTTTAGCAGATCACGGTTTAGGTAAAGATGAAACAGCTGAAATTTTAAAAATTGCTAAGGAAATTAAAGTTGATTTTAATGTACATAACGCAACAGATGAAATTGATAAAAAATTTTCAGGTGACATTGATATGGCTCAAGATTTTTATTTAGGAAATATCACAAAAGATGATTTTAAGTTTCGGGTAAAAGATTTTGTAAAAAGAGTAGCTTTGTCAGACGGTGAATTAAAAGATAAAGAAGTAAGATTCCTGGTACGTATGAAACAAGCTTGGGGTTACCAATATTTTGATTAACTAAATTCACTTATTATTCACTTATCTTAATTATTCTTCCTTCCTTTCTATAGTATTTTTCAACAATTATTATTTTTGAAAAAAATTAAGTAATTTTAAAATTTATTGTAAATAAATAAGATTTTAGTGGTGCCCCCGCACGGATTCGAACCGCGGACCTATTGATTACAAATCAATTGCTCTACCAACTGAGCTACAAGGGCATGCGCAATAAATATTAATTATTTGATAAATAATCAACTCTTTTTTTTTAAAAAACTTAAGTGGTGAAAAACTATTGCAGCACTATTCGATATATTAAGACTTTCAATATTACTGTTTATATTTATTTTAACGAAAAAATCTGCGTATTTACCAGTATGCTGTTTCATACCAAATCCCTCAGACCCAAATAAAAGAATCTTATTTCCTTCCCATTTTATATCTGTAAAATCTTTATTACCTTTAGCATCAAAACCGTAAACCCAAAAATTTTTCTCTCTTAAGTTTTTTAAGGTTGAATTTATATTAGATACTTGAAAAATATTCATATGTTCCATACAGCCGCTTGCTGATTTATACATAAGCTTACTATCACTAGGAAATTGTCTTTCCTTTATAATTAAACCATCAATATTGAAAGAAGCAGCACTTCTTATCAATGAGCCGATATTTCGTGGATCTGTAACTTCATCTAAACAAACTAAAGTTAAATTATTTTTTTCTTTGATAAATTGTTTTAAATTAGGCTGATCAAGATGTTCAATCTCTGCAACATAACCATTGTGCATTAATTGTTCTTTAGAGGTGTATTTATCTAATTCTTTTTTTGATTTAAAATATATCTTAACATTTTCTAAAATATTTTTTTTAGAGTTTTTCCTATGAATATTTTTTTTACTATCCTCAGTTAAAAAAACTCTTAAAACCTTTCTTTTTGGATTTTTAAGAGCTTCTATAACTGCATGTTGTCCAACTATAAAAAATGATGATTTATTCATAAATTATGAAGTGTTTTACACGTTTTTTTTAATATTTTCTTACTAAATCACGTATTGCAATTGCATGAATAAAATATATAAAACGCTTGTTATTTGAAGCTAAATTGAACAAGGGGACACTTCCCCAAGGGAGGGGTTCCAGAGCGGTCAAATGGGGCGGGCTGTAAACCCGTTGACTTCGGTCTTCGAAAGTTCGAATCTTTCCCCCTCCACCATTCAATAAATTTTAAATAACATGGAGTGTTACTCTTGGGGTTGTGCGGGTGTAGTTCAATGGTAGAACGCTAGCCTTCCAAGCTGGATGTAAGGGTTCGATTCCCTTTACCCGCTCCAAGAAAATAAATTTATAAATAAAACAAAAAAACTGAGGTAAAAACGTAATGTCAAAAGAAAAATTTGTAAGAAACAAACCCCACTGTAACATCGGGACTATTGGTCATGTCGACCATGGTAAGACAACTCTTACTGCTGCGATAACAAATGTATTGGCGCAAGCAGGTGGTGGAACTGCAGTTGCTTATGATCAAATTGATAAAGCACCTGAAGAAAAAGAGAGAGGTATAACAATTTCAACAGCTCACGTTGAGTATGAAACAGAAAAAAGACATTATGCTCACGTTGATTGTCCAGGACACGCTGACTATGTTAAAAACATGATCACAGGTGCAGCTCAAATGGATGGAGCTATTTTAGTTGTTAATGCTGCAGATGGTCCAATGCCACAAACTAGAGAACATATTCTTTTAGGAAGACAAGTCGGTATTCCTGCAATTGTTGTCTACTTAAATAAAGTAGATCAAGTTGATGATAAAGAAATGATTGAACTTGTAGAAGAAGAAATTAGAGAGCTATTAACTTCATATAAATATCCAGGTGATAAAACACCTATCGTTAAGGGTTCTGCTTTAGCTGCAGTTGAAGGAAGAGATGATGAAATTGGAAAAAATTCAATTTTAGAATTAATGAAAGCTGTCGACGAACATATTCCACAACCAGCTAGAGAGGTTGATAAACCATTCTTGATGCCAGTTGAAGATGTATTTTCAATTTCTGGTAGAGGAACAGTTGCGACTGGTAGAGTTGAGTCAGGTGTAATTAAAACTGGTGAAGAGGTTGAAATAGTTGGAATAAGAGAAACTAAAAAATCAGTTTGTACTGGAGTGGAAATGTTCAGAAAACTTTTAGATTCAGGAGAAGCTGGTGATAACGTTGGAATTTTATTAAGAGGTATAGAAAGAACAGATATTGAAAGAGGTCAAGTACTTTGTAAACCTGGTTCAATTACTCCACATACTAAATTTGAAGCTCAGGCTTATGTGCTCAAAAAAGATGAAGGTGGAAGACATACTCCATTCTTTACTAAGTACAGACCACAGTTTTATTTTAGAACAACAGACGTTACAGGTGAAGTAGAATTACCAGCTGGTACTGAAATGGTTATGCCAGGTGATGATGCTAAATTTACTGTTAAACTTATTACACCAATTGCCATGGCAGAGAAATTAAATTTTGCTATTAGAGAAGGTGGAAGAACTGTTGGAGCAGGAGTAGTAACTAAAATTATAGAGTAACTCTATAAATAGGAGTGTAGCTCAATTGGTAGAGCGCCGGTCTCCAAAACCGGAGGCTGAGGGTTCGAGTCCCTCCGCTCCTGCCAAATTGAGCTTATAAATTATGAGAAACCCGATTAAATTTATACAGGAAGTTAAACAGGAGGCTTTTAAAGTCACTTGGCCAACTTGGAAAGAGACATTGCAAGGTGCTTTGATGGTATTTGCAATGGCAGTTGTAATGTCTTTATTTTTTCTTCTCTTAGATCAGGTTTTAAAATTTTTCTTAGAACTTTTACTTAAAGTGAGTATTTAATGAAAAATTGGTACATTGTTCAGTCACATTCTAGTTTTGAGAATAAAGTAGCTTCTTTAATTAAAGAGGAGGCAGATAAAGCTAAAATTGCTGATAAGTTTGAAGAGATTATTGTACCTACTCACGATGTTACTGAGGTCAAGAGAGGAAAAAGAATTCAAAGAAAAAAGAAATACTTTCCAGGATATGTACTAATTAAAAGTGAAATGGATAATAATATTTATCATATGATTAAAAATATAAAAAGAGTGAGTGGATTTTTAGGAACAAAAGGTATTCCTGTGCCTGTATCAGATAAAGAAGTTGAGAAAATTTTAGGTCAAATAAAAGACGGTGTGGCTCAGCCAAAATCTGGTATAGAATACAGTATTGGCGAAAAAGTTCAGGTTGTAGATGGGCCGTTTGCCTCATTTAATGGAATGATTGAGGATATAGATGAAGAAAAAGCTAGACTTAAGGTGTCAGTTTCTATATTTGGTCGTCCTACACCAGTAGATTTAGAATACAATCAGGTTGAGAAAGTAAGTTAATGGCAAAAGAAATAAGTGGATTTATAAAATTACAAATTAAAGGCGGTCAAGCTAATCCTGCCCCTCCAGTTGGACCTGCATTAGGACAACGTGGTGTAAATATTATGGAATTTTGTAAAGCTTTTAACGATAAAACAAAATCAATGGCAGGTAAGCCAGTGCCTGTTGAAATAACAGTTTATAAGGATAAAAAATTTGATTTCAAAATTAAATCTCCACCAGCCTCTTTTTATATTAAAGAAGCAGTAAAACTTAAAGGTGGTTCAAAAGAACCTGGAAGAAATATTGTTGCTTCAATTTCTAAAAAACAATTAGAGAGTATAGCTAAAGAAAAAATGAATGATTTAAACGCTCATGATATTGAAGAAGCTATAAAAATTATTGCAGGTTCAGCTAGATCTATGGGGATAGAGGTAAAAGAATAATGAGATCTAAAAGATATAAAAAATTACCTGAAAAGACTAAAGACTTAAGCGCTGAGTCTATCGAAAAATTAATACCTGAACTTAAGAAAAACTGTACAACAAAATTTGATGAGTCTTTAGATTTAAGTTTTCAAATAAATAATAAACAAAAGAAAAGTGAAGTTAATATTAGAACAGTTGTTAATTTGCCTGGAGGAACAGGTAAGAAAGTTAAAGTTGCGGTTGTTTGTGAGGATAATAAAGCACAAGAGGCAAAAGATGCAGGTGCAGATATTGTGGGTAGTGATGAATTTGTTGAAAGAATTAAGGGTGGAGAATTAAATTTTGAAAAATTAATTTGTACGCCTGGAATGATGATTAAACTTTCTAAATTAGGAAAAGTTTTAGGACCAAAAGGCTTGATGCCTAATCCTAAACTTGGTTCAGTTTCTGAAAATATTAAGGAAGCAGTAACTAATGCAAAATCTGGTCAAGTAGAAATTAGAAATGATAAAGATGGAAATATTGGAGTTAGTATTGGTAAAAAATCTTTTAGTGATGATCAATTGTTAAAAAACTACAACGCAATTTTAGATGTTTTAGAAAAAGAAAAATCAAACAATACTTTAAAAGGTGATTTGATAAGAAGTGTGTTTGCTACTTCTACAATGGGTGTTTCATATAAAGTTAAATTAGGTAAATCGATATAGATATGATGAACAAAGAGCAAAAGAAAAATTATATTGAAGAAATGACTAGTAAGTTTGAAAACAGTAAAGCTATAATGGTTACCCATTACCAAGGTTTAACTATGACTCAATTAGATGAATTGAGATCGAAAATGAGAGAACATGGAATAATTTTCAAAATAACAAAGAACAGAATTACAAAATTGGCCTTAGAAAAAACAAAGTGTAAAGATTTATCAAATTTATTCACTGGTCCTACAGCAGTTGCATTTGGAGAGGATGCAATTATGTCTGCAAGGATTCTTTCAAAATTTGCAAAAGATAACGAAAACCTAAAATTAATTGGTGGAATCATGGATAACGAGGTCTTAGATCAGGCTGGTGTCCAAAATGTAGCTAGTTTACCTACATTAGATGAAGCTAGAGCTAATATTGTGGGTATTTTGAATGCTTCTGCATCTAAATTAATCAGTATTTTGCTTGCACATTCAGAAAAAATGAGTAGTTTGTCGGCAGAAAATTCTGAAACACAACCCAAAGAGTAATACATATGCCTGACCTAAACAAAATTATCGAAGATTTATCAAGTTTGACTGTTGCAGAGGCAGCTGAACTTTCAAAACAATTAGAAGAAAAATGGGGTGTAACTCCAATGGCAGCAGCAGCTCCAGCAACTGCAGCTGGTGCAGCTCCAGCAGAGGATAAAGATGATTTTACAATCATGTTAGTTTCTGCAGGTGATAAAAAAATTAATGTTATCAAAGAAGTAAGAGCAGCTACATCACTAGGTTTAAAAGAAGCTAAAGATCTTGTAGAAGGAGCACCAAAAGAAGTTAAATCTGGTGTAAATAAAAAAGACGCTGAAGAGATCAAAGCTAAATTAGAAGCTGCTGGCGCTAAAGTAGAACTTAAATAATTAAATTAGAAAGAATTCAAATACTGATTATTTTTTAATCAGTATTAACAAATATAAATGCAATTATCTTTTACTGAAAAAAAAAACATAAGAAAAAGTTTTGGTAAACTTAAAGAAAGTTTATCTATACCAAACTTAATCGAAGTACAAAAAAATTCTTATAAAGAATTAACTGAATTTAATGCACAAACTATTGAGCTTACAAAAGGATTTGACCGTGTTTTTAAAAGTATTTTTCCAATTGAGGATCTAAATGATAAAGCTACTTTAGAATATGTTTCATACAGATTAGAAAAACCAAAATTTGATGTTGAAGAATGTATCTCAAGAGGACTTTCTTATTCATCAGCATTAAAATGTACGTTAAGATTAGTAGTTTATGAGATAGATCAAGAAAATAATACTAAGGATATTTTATCTGCAAAAGAGCAAGAAGTTTACATGGGAGAAGTGCCCATGATGACAAATAGTGGAACTTTTATTACGAACGGTGTTCAGCGTGTTGTTGTAAATCAAATGCACCGTAGTCCCGGAGTGTTTTTTGATCATGATAAAGGAAAAACTCATGCGAGTGGAAAATTATTATTTAATTGTAGAGTGATACCAAATAGGGGTTCATGGTTAGATTTTGAATATGATGTTAAAGACTTTTTATATTTTAAAATTGATAGAAAAAAGAAGATTTTTGCATCAACTTTGTTGTTAGCCCTAGGATATACAAAAGCTGAAATTGCAAATGAATTTTACGATAGTGAACAATATAATTTTGACCCAAAAACTGAAAAATGGAGAACAAAATTTAATCCAGAAAATTATAAAGCTAAAAATTTTTCTGAAGAAGTAATTGATGCTAAATCAGGTAAAGTTGTTATTAAGTTGGGCGATAAAATTAATTTTTTAAATGCAAAGAAATTAGCAAATGATGGTCTTAAAGAAATATTAGTTTCTAGAGAGTCTCTATTCGGAAAATTTTTACACAAAGATATTAAGATAAATGAAGAAGAAGAGGGTATTTTTAAAATTGGAACTGAACTTAATGATACTATAATTCAACAGATACTAGATGCTAACATACATTCGATTCAAATTTCTGTTACAAATTCCATTAATAAGGGTCCTTATTTATTGACTACTATTCTTGCTGATAAGAATAATACTAAAGATGAGGCAATTACTGAAATTTATAAAATGTTAAGGCCCGGAGAACCTCCAACAATCGAAATTGCCACACAGATATTTAATAACTTATTTTTTAGTTCTGATAGATATGATTTGTCTGATGTCGGAAGAGTAAAAATGAATTCTAGATTGAATCAAGAATGCTCTGACAAAATTACAATATTAAGAAATGACGATATTATATCAATTGTTCATAAAATGTTAGATTTACGTGATGGTAAAGATGATGTTGATGATATTGATCATTTAGGTAATAGAAGAGTCCGTTCAGTTGGAGAATTGGTAGAAAATCAAGCTAGAATTGGTGTTTACCGAATGGAAAGAGCTATTAAAGAAAAGATGACCACTCTTGATGTGGAATCTGCAATGCCCCAAGATTTAATTAATGCAAAACCATTAACAGTTTCGCTTAAAGACTTTTTTGCTAGCTCGCAGCTTTCTCAATTTATGGACCAAACAAATCCTCTATCTGAAATTACTCATAAAAGAAGGGTTTCAGCTTTAGGACCAGGAGGTTTAACAAGAGAAAGAGCTGGATTTGAGGTTAGAGATGTTCACCCTACACATTATGGAAGAATATGTCCAATAGAGACTCCTGAAGGTCCTAATATTGGTTTAATAAATAGTTTATCTACTTATGCAAAAATAAATAAGTATGGATTTATTGAAAGTCCATATAAGAAAGTTAAGGATGGAGTTGTTCAAGATAATGTTGAATATTTATCCGCAATGGAGGAAACTAAATTTACAATTGCTCAAGCTAATACAAAACTAGATAAAAACGGGAAAATTATTGAGGAACTTGTATCATGCAGACAAAATTTAAATTTCCTTTTAGCAAAACCTGATCTAATAGATTATATAGATGTATCTCCAAAACAACTTGTTTCAGTTGCAGCCTCATTAATTCCATTTTTAGAAAATGATGATGCTAACAGAGCCTTAATGGGTTCAAATATGATGAGGCAAGCAGTACCTTTGCTAAAGCCAGAATCTCCACTTGTAGGGACAGGTATAGAAAGCGATGTAGCATTGGACTCAGGTGTTACGATTGTAGCTAAAAGAGATGGAATTGTTGATAAAATTGACGGTAAAAGAATAGTAATTAAGGTTACAGAGGAAACAGATTTTAGCAAGTCAGGTGTAGATATTTATAATCTTCAAAAATTCAAAAGATCTAATCAAAACACTTGTATAAATCAAAAACCATTAGTTAGAGTGGGAGATAAAGTTAAATCTGGTGATATAATAGCAGATGGCCCATCAACGAAGTTAGGTGAACTTGCGCTAGGAAAAAATGTTACTGTAGCATTTATGCCATGGCAAGGTTATAATTTTGAAGATTCAATTTTAATTTCAGAAAGATGTGTAACCGATGATGTCTTTACATCTGTTCATATTGTTGAGTATGAAATTATGGCTCGAGATACTAAATTAGGTGAAGAGGAGATAACTAGAGATATTCCTAATGTAAATGAGGAAGCTTTAAAAAATCTAGATGAATCTGGGATTGTTTATATTGGCGCTGAAGTTAATGCTGGTGATATTCTTGTTGGTAAAGTAACTCCCAAAGGTGACTCAGCTTCTGGACCAGAGGAAAAATTATTAAGATCTATCTTTGGCGAAAAAGCTATAGATGTGACAGATACATCACTAAGAATGTCAAGAGGATCAAGTGGAACCGTAGTTGATGTTAGAGTATTTAATAGACATGGTATTGAAAAAGATGAAAGATCAATAACTATAGAAAGAGCAGAAATAGAACAGGTTCAACAGGATAAAATAGTTGAAGAAGAAATTTTAGAAAGAAGTATTAAACAGAGAGCTTCACAAATATTATCTGGAGGTTCATTAGATAAAAAAATAAAGGAGTTGTCTCAAGGAACGAAACTAGATTATGATGTTATAAATAAATTATCTATTAACGATGTATTTAAAATAACTACCGGCAACGTGAATGATGAAGCAACTTTATCTCAACTGAAAGATCAGTACAACAAAGCAAAACAAGATATTATAGAGAGATTTGAGGACAAGGTTTTAAAAATAAGAAGTGGTGATGATTTATTACCTAGTGTTATGAAAATGGTTAAAGTTTTTGTTGCTATCAAGAGAAGATTAAGACCAGGTGATAAAATGTCAGGAAGACATGGTAACAAAGGAGTTGTGAGTAAAATTGTTCCAGTTGAAGACATGCCATATCGTGAAGACGGTAGACCAGTAGACATAGTTTTAAATCCTCTAGGAGTGCCAAGCAGAATGAATGTAGGACAAATTTTAGAAACACATTTAGGTTGGGCTTGTAAAGAATTTGGTGAACAAGTAAAAAATCTAGTTAATGAAAATAATAAAAAAATTGAAAAAACAGAAAAAATAGAAAAATTTTTAAAAACAGTTTATGGCGAAGAAATTTTCAAAGATAAAGTTGAAAAGTTAAGTAAAAGTGAATTTAAAGATCTTTGTGAAAACTTACAGAACGGAATAGCAATATCCACTCCAGTTTTTGATGGAGCAAAAGAGAAAAATGTTACAGAAATGCTTAAATTGGCAAATCTACCAGGCTCAGGACAAACTTATTTATGGGATGGTAGAACTGGAGAAAAATTTGATAGACCTGTTACAGTCGGAATCATTTATATGCTAAAATTACATCATTTAGTTGAAGATAAAATTCACGCAAGATCAACTGGCCCTTATAGTTTAGTAACACAACAACCTCTTGGTGGTAAAGCACAATTAGGTGGACAACGTTTTGGTGAAATGGAAGTTTGGGCGCTTGAAGCATATGGTGCTTCATATACACTTCAAGAAATCTTAACGGTTAAGTCCGATGACGTTGCAGGAAGAGTTAAGGTTTATGAAACAATTGTTAAAGGTGAAGAAAATTTTGAGTCTGGAATACCAGAATCATTTAATGTGTTAGTTAAAGAAATCAAATCTCTAGCATTGAATGTGGAGTTAAATTAATGAAAAAAGAATTAACTGATCTATTTAAAGGTAGCGAAATTTCAGAGGCTCAGAATTTTAATAGTATTAAAATATCACTAGCTAGCCCTGAAAAAATTAAATCTTGGACATTTGGTGAAATAAAAAAACCTGAGACTATAAATTACAGAACATTTAGACCTGAAAAAGATGGTTTATTTTGTGCAAGAATATTTGGACCAATTAAAGATTACGAATGTTTATGTGGAAAGTATAAACGGATGAAGTTTAGAGGTATTATTTGTGAAAAGTGTGGGGTTGAGGTCACTAAATCAAATGTAAGAAGAGAAAGAATGGGTCATATTAATCTTGCAACTCCAGTTGCTCATATTTGGTTTTTGAAATCTCTTCCAAGCAGAATTGCATTAGCTGTTGATATGAAACTCAAAGAAATTGAAAGAGTATTATATTTTGAAAATTTTATAGTAATTGAACCTGGCTTAACCGGTTTGCAAAAAAATCAATTATTAAATGAGGAAGAATTAGCAAGATATCAAGATGAGTTTGGCGAGGAAAGTTTTACAGCCGGAATTGGAGCGGAAGCAGTTCTTGAAATGCTAAAAAGTTTAGATTTAGAATTAGAGAGAAAAAATTTAGTAAGTTTTATAAAGGAGACAAAATCTAAAGTTAATGAGGAAAGAGCAATTAAAAGATTAAAATTAATAGAGTCATTTATTGAAACAGGTCAAAAGCCAGAGTGGATGATTATGACAGTTGTTCCTGTTATACCACCAGAGTTAAGACCATTAGTTCCACTTGACGGTGGTAGATTTGCTACCTCAGATTTAAACGATTTATATAGAAGGGTAATAAATCGAAATAACAGACTAAAAAGGTTAATGGATCTTAAAGCTCCAGATATAATAGTAAGAAACGAAAAAAGAATGCTTCAAGAGTCAGTTGATGCATTATTTGATAATGGAAGAAGAGGTAGAGTAATTACAGGTACAGGTAAGAGACCACTAAAATCTCTTGCAGAAATGTTAAAAGGTAAGCAAGGAAGATTCAGACAAAACTTATTAGGAAAAAGAGTTGATTATTCAGGAAGATCTGTAATAGTTGTTGGTCCAGATTTAAAGCTTCATGAGTGTGGACTACCAAAAAAAATGGCTTTAGAGTTATTTAAACCATTTTTATATGCAAGATTAAATAAACTTGGATTAGCTTCTACTATTAAACAAGCTAAGAAATTAGTTGAGAAAGAGACGAATGCTGTATGGGACGCTTTAGAATTAATTGTAAGAGAGCATCCTGTATTACTAAATAGAGCCCCAACGCTACACAGACTTGGTGTTCAAGCATTTGAGCCTAAGTTAATTGAGGGTGACGCTATCGAACTACACCCTTTAACTTGTGCAGCTTTTAATGCAGATTTTGATGGTGATCAAATGGCTGTGCACGTGCCACTAAGTTTAGAAGCCCAGTTAGAAGCAAGAATTTTAATGTTATCAACAAATAATATCCTTTCCCCATCTAATGGAAAACCAATTATAGTTCCAAGTCAGGATATGATTTTAGGCATTTATTATCTATCTCAAGAACCTTTATCTGATAAACCCGCTGGATATTTCGTTAACTCAGATCAAATTGAATTTGCGTTAGCATCAGGTCAAATCAATGTCCATAGCACAATAATATCACGATATGAAACTGTTGATGAGAATGGTGTCAAAAAAACTGAAAAATATACTTCTACAGCTGGAAGATTTTTATTAGCAAATTTATTACCCAAAAATAATAATATTAAATTTTCTCTTGTGGATAGATTGTTACCAAAAAAAGTAGTTTCAGAGATAATAGATATTGTATTTAGATTTTGTGGTCAAAAAACAACGGTAATATTTTGTGATAGACTTAAAGATCTAGGTTTTAAACATGCTTTTAAGGCTGGTATTTCATTTGGTAAGGACGATCTCGTGATACCAGAAAATAAAACTCAATTGATTGACGATACTAAAAAATTAATTGCTGATTACGAAACACAATACGCAGAGGGTTTAATCACAAGAGGTGAAAAGTATAACAAAGTAGTAGATGCATGGTCAAAATGTACTGATAAAGTAGCTGGTGAAATGATGAAAGGAATTTCAGCTACTGAAAAAACTGATGAAGGTTTAAAAATAAATTCAGTTTTCATGATGGCTGATAGTGGCGCTAGAGGATCAGCTGCACAAATGAAGCAGTTAGCTGGTATGAGAGGTTTAATTGCTAAACCATCAGGTGAGATTATTGAAAGCCCTATTATTTCAAATTTCAAAGAGGGTTTAACTGCATTAGAATATTTTAACTCAACACATGGAGCTAGAAAAGGATTAGCTGACACGGCCCTTAAAACTGCTAGTTCAGGATATCTAACAAGAAGACTGTGTGACGTAGCACAAGACTTAACAATTACTAAAATTCAATGCGATAATCCTGGATTTATAGAATTATCAGAGATACTTGAGGGTGGGAACATAGTTGTAAGCCTTTCAGAAAGAGCTTTGGGAAGAGTAACTGCAGCTGAAGTTAAAAACCCTTTGAGTGGCGAAGTAATTATTAAGAAATCTGAAATGATAGATGAGGCTGGTTGTGATAAAATTGATGCAGCAGGTGTAAAATCAATTAAGGTTTATTCTGTTATGACGTGTAGTTCAAAAGAAGGTGTTTGTTCAACTTGTTATGGAAGAGACTTATCAAGAGGTAAAATGGTCCATGTAGGAGAAGCTATCGGTATGATTTCAGCTCAGTCTATTGGAGAGCCAGGAACACAATTAACAATGAGAACTTTCCACGTAGGTGGAACAGCCTCCGTCAAACAAGACTCTCAAATTATTACAAAAAATGATGGAATATTAAAGATAATAAATTCTAATATTTTAGAAGATTCTAAAAAGAATTTGATTGTGATGGGTCGAAATACTCAACTTTCTATAGAGGATGATAAAGGTGTACAAGTAGCAGTGTATAAGGTTGCATATGGATCAAGATTATTTTTTAATAATGGAGATAAAGTGAAGGCAAATACAAAAATTTGTGAATGGGATCCATATACCACACCTGTAATAGCTGAAAAGAGTGGTACAGCTAGTTATGTTGATTTGATAGATGGTGTTTCAATTCAAGAAACAACTGACGATGCAACAGGGATATCTTCTAAATCAGTCATTGATTGGAGAGGACAATCCAAGAGTACTGATTTAAAACCAAGAATTACACTTAGAGACGATAAAGGTAATGTAATTAAAAAAGCAGATGATAACGAGGCTAGATACTATTTAGTTCCAGACTCAATTTTATCAATTAAAGACGGTCAAAAAGTTTATGCTGGTGATGTAATAGCAAGATTACCTAAGGAAACAACTAAAACAAAAGATATTACTGGAGGTTTACCAAGAGTCGCTGAATTGTTTGAAGCAAGAAAAGCAAAAGATAGTGCAATTATTGCTGAGAATGATGGGAGTGTTATTTTTGGAAAAGAAGTACGTGGAAAACAAAGAGTTTCAATCGTTCCTGAAGACGGATCAGAACCATCAAATTACTTAATACCAAAAGGTAAACACATTAACTTTAATCCAGGTGAGAAGATTCAAAAAGGTGAATATTTACTTGATGGACAGCCTTTGCCACACGATATCTTAAGAATTTTAGGAATAAAAGAGCTAACAGAGTACTTTGTAAATCAAGTACAAGAGGTTTATAGATTACAAGGTGTTATAATAAATGATAAACATATTGAAACAATTTTAAGACAGATGCTTAAAAAAGTTGAAGTTAAATCGTCTGGTGAATCAACTTATTTACCTGGAGAAGTCATTGATAGAATAAAATTTGATAATACTAACGAAAAATTAGTGGCTGAGGGAAAAACCCCTGCAGTTGGTGAAAGAGTTCTAATGGGTATAACAAAAGCATCCTTACAAACAGAGTCATTTATATCAGCTGCCTCATTCCAAGAAACAACCAGGGTCTTAACCGATGCAGCAATTAAGGGAAAAGTTGACCCTCTAAATGGTTTAAAAGAGAACGTGATAGTTGGTAGATTAGTGCCTGCTGGTACTGGTAATATTAAAAACAGATGGAATAACAAAGCTCTTCAGGATGATAATAATTTCTTAGCAGAGCAGGAAAAAATTGAGACCGCTGAAGAACCAGAAACTCAAGTAAATCAATAAAAATATCACCTAATAATTGCAGTTTTAGTTTGACAAAGGCATATTATTAAGTAATTTGGCGATGTTTTTGGTTGGAATGTAGTACTCTTACTGTACTAAACGCTGCCACAAAATAACCTGCAGTTATTTTCACCTAAAAATAAATTAAATAATTTTATAAAATTTATGCCGACTATTAATCAGTTGTTAAGAAAAAAAAGAGTTAAACAAGCTTCAAGGAATAAAGTTCCAGCTTTACAAAAACAACCTTTGAAAAGAGGTGTTTGTGTTAAAGTTTATACAACAACTCCCAAGAAACCAAATTCCGCTTTAAGAAAAGTTGCAAGGGTTAGATTATCAAATGGTTTTGAAGTAACTGCTTATATACCTGGAGAAGGTCATAATCTACAAGAGCACTCTGTAGTTTTAATTAGGGGTGGTAGAGTAAAAGATTTACCAGGAGTTCGTTATCATATTTTAAGAGGCAATCTTGATACACAAGGGGTTGCAAATAGAAAACAAAGAAGATCTTTATATGGGACTAAAAAAGGTAAATAATGTCTAGAAAAAAAACACAACCAAAAAAGAATGTAGTTCCAGATCCTAAATTTAAATCGACTATAATACCAAAATTAATCAACAACATCATGTATGATGGTAAAAGAGGGATAGCTGCAAAAATAGTTTATGATGCTATAGATAAAATTAAATCAAAAACAAAAGATGAGCCAATCAATATTTTTAATGAAGCAATAAATAACATTAAACCAACAGTAGAGGTTAGATCTAGGAGAGTAGGTGGAGCAACTTATCAAGTACCTGTTGAAGTAAAAAGTAAACGAGCACAAGCTTTAGCAATTAGATGGCTTGTAGATTCAGCTAGAAAAAGAAAAGACAAACATATGTCGGATAAAATTTTTAATGAACTTTATGATGCTTACGAAAAAAAAGGTGCTGCAGTAAAAAAAAGAGAGGATGTGCATAAAATGGCCGAGTCAAACAAAGCATTTGCACATTTTAGGTGGTAATAAACTATGGCTAGAACTCATAAATTAGAAAAATATAGAAATATTGGGATTATGGCTCACATAGATGCTGGCAAAACAACTACTACCGAAAGAGTTTTATATTATACAGGTAAAAGTCATAAAATTGGAGAAGTACACGATGGTGCAGCTACAATGGATTGGATGGAACAAGAGCAAGAAAGAGGTATTACAATTACATCTGCTGCTACCACTTGTTTTTGGAACGATCATAGGATTAATATTATTGATACACCTGGTCATGTAGATTTTACAATTGAAGTAGAAAGATCCTTAAAAGTTTTAGATGGTGCAGTAGCAGTTTTTGATGGTGTTGCAGGTGTAGAACCTCAATCCGAAACAGTATGGAGACAAGCTGATAAATACAAAGTTCCAAGAATTTGTTTTGTAAATAAATTAGATAGAACAGGCGCTGATTTTTTTAGATGTGTAGACATGATCAGAGATAGATTAGGTGCCAAACCATTAGTAGTTCAAGTTCCAATTGGAGCTGAAGCCTCGTTATCGGGTGTTGTAGATCTAGTTAAAATGAAAGCTCAAGTTTGGAAAAACGAAGCATTGGGTGCGGAGTGGGAATATAAAGATATCCCTGATGATTTAAAAGAAATTTCAGAAAAATATAGGACAGAATTAGTAGAGACTGCAGTAGAACAAGATGAAAAGCTTATGGAAGCTTATCTTAATGGTGATGAAATTAGAGAGGAAGATCTAGTTAAATGTATAAGAAAAGGAACTTTAAGCTTTAATTTTGTTCCAGTTTTAACTGGTTCAGCTTTTAAAAATAAAGGGGTTCAGCCTTTACTTGATGCTGTAGTAAATTATTTACCTAGTCCAGTAGATATTGGATCTATTAAAGGGACAAAATTGGGCACTGAGGATGAAATGGAGATGAAGTTTGAGGACAGTGAACCATTCTCTGCTTTGGCTTTCAAAGTTGCAAATGACCCATTTGTTGGTTCTTTAACTTTTATAAGAATTTATTCTGGAACAATTAAAACTGGAACTGCTGTATTTAATTCATCTAAAGAGAAAGAAGAAAGAGTTGGCAGAATGCTTTTGATGCATGCAAATTCAAGAGAAGATATCAAAGAAGCTAATGCAGGCGACATAGTAGCATTAGCTGGACTAAAAAATACTATTACAGGACACACTTTATGCGATAAAGAGAATTCAGTTTTACTCGAACCAATGGAATTTCCTGATCCAGTAATTGAAATTGCAGTAGAACCAAAAACAAAAGCGGACCAAGAAAAAATGGGTGAAGCTTTAGGTAGGCTAGCTAAGGAAGATCCATCTTTTAGAGTTACATCAGACGAAGAATCGGGACAAACAATTATTAAAGGAATGGGTGAATTACACTTGGACATAATTGTCGATAGAATGAAAAGAGAATTTAAAGTAGAAGCCAATGTTGGAGCTCCACAAGTTGCTTATAGAGAAACTATAGAAGCTGCTTCAGAAGTTGAATACACTCACAAAAAACAAAGTGGTGGTGCTGGTCAATTTGCAAAAGTTAAACTTTTAGTAGAGCCTCAAGAGCCTGGTAAAGGTCGAGATGTTGAGAGTAAAATTAAAGGTGGTGCAATTCCAAAAGAATTTATCCCTGGTGTTGAAAAAGGCATAGAAACAATTTCAGATACCGGTATTTTAGCTGGTTTTCCAATGATTGATTATAAAGTAACCATCTTAGATGGTTTACATCACGACGTTGACTCAAGCGTACTAGCGTTTGAATTAGCAAGTAGAGCTTGCTTCAAAGAGGCTTGTACAAAAGGTGGTTTAAAATTATTAGAACCAGTAATGAGAGTTGAAGTAGTAACACCAGAGGATTATATGGGTGATGTGATAGGTGATTTAAACAGCAGAAGGGGTCAAATCAGCACTCAAGAGCAAAGAGGTAATGCAACTGTAATTACAGCTATGGTTCCGTTAGCTAATATGTTTGGTTATATAAATAATTTGAGATCAATGTCTCAAGGTAGAGCACAATATTCAATGTTTTTTGATCATTATTCAAAAGTTCCACAAAATGTTCAAGACGAAGTAACTAAGAAGATCGCAGGTTAATCATGGAAAAACAGAATATTAGAATTAAATTAAGAGCATATGATAACAAAGTTTTAGATGCTTCTACAGAAGAAATTGTAAATACAGTAAAAAGAACTGGAGCCACAATTAAGGGGCCAATTCCACTACCAACAAGAATTGAAAGATACACAGTTTTAAGGTCTCCCCACATAGATAAGAAAAGTAGAGAACAGTTTGAGTCAAGAACACATAAAAGATTAATAGACATTATTGAACCAACACCACAAACTGTAGAAGCATTGATGAAACTTGATTTAGCTTCAGGTGTAGATGTAGAGATAAAAATTTAATTATGAGTGAAATAGCTTTATTGGGAAAAAAAATTGGTATGACTAGAGAGTTCTATAAATCTGGTCAACTAGTTCCTGTAACTGTACTTAAGGTTGAAAAAGCTAGAGTAATTCAAGTTATTGAGGAAGAAAAAAGAGGGTATAAAGCTGTCCAGCTTGGATATGGAAAAATTAAAAATTCAAAATTAACAAAAGCTATGAAAGGTGTTTTTGCTAAAAAAAATACTGAGGCTAAGAAAAAATTACAAGAATTTAGGGTAAATGATACATCTACTTATAAAGAGGGAAACGAGTTTGGTTTAGAAATATTCAAAGATATTAAATTTGTAGACACAAGATCAAAAACTATTGGTAAAGGTTTTGCAGGTGCTATGAAAAGGCATAATTTTGGTGGATTAAGAGCTAGCCATGGTGTTTCAATATCTCACAGAGCACATGGCTCAACTGGACATAGCCAAGATCCTGGAAAAGTTTTTAAGGGTAAAAAGATGGCTGGTCATATGGGTGACAAGTTAAGAACAATGCAAAATATCGAAATAATAAAAACTGACTTAGAAAATGAACTTCTTTATTTAAAAGGATCAATTCCTGGTTCAAAAAATACTGAAGTGATGGTTAAAAAATCAGTAAAAAATATTAGTAAAATGACAATTGGTGAAAAACAAGTAGCTGCGGAAGAAGCAAAAAAAACACCTGAGAAAAAGAAAAAATAATGAAATTAGATAAAATTAGTATAGACGGAAAAAAAGATAGTATTGAAGTGTTGGATAAGATTTTTTCTGCAAAAATTAATCATAAGTTAGTTAGTGCGGTTCTCTATAAAACTAATGCAAATTACAAAGGAAGACGTGCTAAAACCAAACAACAAAATGAAGTTAAAGGACCAACGTCAAAAATATATGCACAAAAGGGTACAGGTGGTGCAAGACATGCTAGTAGAAAAGCTCCTATATTTGTAGGTGGTGGTATTGCTCACGGACCAAAAGGTGAATTGGCATATAAAAAAAGAAAATTAAACAAAATTGAAAAAAAACAAAGCTTGGCTTCACTAATTACAGAGAAAAACAATAATAAAAATTTATTAATATTAAATGACTTTAGTTCTGAAATAAAAAAGACCAAAGAGATGAATTCAATTATTAATAAACTTGAGATTTCAAATTCACTAATAATTTTAGATAAAAATTCAAAAGAAAAAATTGAAAAATCAGCAAGAAATATTCCAAATGTTAAAGTTACAGATGTAAATCATTTCAGTGCTTACGATATTATTAAGTTTAAAAAAGTAGTTTTCACAGAAAGTTCGGTAAAAGAACTAGAAAAGAGATATTTATAAAATGGAAAAAATTCACTTATACGATAAAATTCTTTCACCAGTAGTCACTGAGAAATCAACTAATTTATCTGAACTTAATAAAATTGTTTTCAAAGTTCCAGATGGTGCAAATAAGAAAAATTTAAAAAAAAATATAGAAAAAATATTTAAAGTTAATGTGACTAAAATAAATATTATAAACAAACAAAATAGAACAAAAGTTACTAGAGGTCGAAAAGTAAAAGTATCTGGATATAAAAAAGCAATAATAACTCTAAAAAAAGGTCAAAGTATTGATCTAACAACAGGAATTTAATTAATGGCGTTAAAAACTTTCAAACCATATACAAAATCTACTAGAGGTACAATTCTGATTGATAGAACTGGTTTATGGAAGGGAAAACCTTTCAAGACCCTAGTTTCTCCTAAAAATGCGATGAAAGGAAGAAATAATAACGGTCACATTACTTCTATAAATAGAGCTGGTGGACACAAAAAAATGTATAGAAACGTTGATTTTTATAGAAAAAAATTTGACGTGGAAGCTACAGTTGAAAGAATAGAGTATGATCCAAATAGATCATGTTACATAATGCTAGTTAAATTTGATGATGGTACTCATGCATATTTCTTAGCTCCACAAAAAATTAAAGTAGGGGATAAAGTTGAAAGTGGTTCCAAAAAAGAAATTAAAATAGGTAATTGCATGCCTTTACAAGACATACCAGTAGGTATCAATATACATAATGTGGAGATCCAACCAGGTGGTGGTGGAAAAATTGCTAGAGCAGCAGGTTCGTCTGTAACTATCAGTGGTCTAGATGGAAATTATAGTTTAATTAAATTAGCTTCAGGTGAAGTTCGAAAAATTGACTCAAGATCTCTAGCTACAATTGGAATTTTAAGTAATCCAGATCAAAAAAATATTAAAATTGGAAAAGCAGGTAGATCAAGATGGTTGGGTAGAAGACCTCATACTAGAGGTGTTGTTAAAAATCCAGTTGATCACCCACACGGAGGAGGTGAAGGAAAATCTGCTGGAGGAAGACATCCAGTTTCACCTACAGGACAATCTGCTAAAGGTTTAAAAACTCGAGATAACAAGAGAACAGATAAATTTATAGTTAAGAGAAGAAATAAGAGGAAGGATACTAAGTAATGGCTAGAGCAGTATGGAAAGGCCCGTTTGTAGAAGAAAGCTTGATGAAGAAGGTTGACAAGTATAAAGACGATCCAAAGAAAATTCCTATTAAAACTTGGTCAAGAAAATCTACAATTTTACCTGATTTTGTAGGGGTAAGTTTCCAAATTTATAATGGTAAAAAATTTATACCAATAACTGTTTCAGAAGATATGGTTGGACATAAATTAGGTGAGTTTGCACCAACAAGAACCTTCTTTGGTCATACACCAGCTGATAAAAAAGCTAAACCAGCAACAGCAGAGAAGAAATAATTATGGGTAAGAAAAAGAAAATAGATAAATCGAACCAAAAAACAGTGAAGTCTGTTAATAACGGTATTAGATCAAGTGTTAGAAAGCTAAATCCAATACTAAAGAGCATTGTTGGTAAAAAAGTTGATGTTGCAATTAGAGATTTACAGTTTTCAGAAAAAAGAGTTACTAGAGATGTTAGAAAAACTATCAGTTCAGCTGTAGCCAATGCTGAAAATAATTTTCAATACGATATCGATAAATTAATAGTTAAAGAGGCATATTGTGGAAAAAAAATAGTTATGAAAAGGTTTAGACCTAGAGCTAAAGGAAGAGCGGCACCAATATTAAAACCTTGGTCAACTGTTACAATAATTTTATCAGAAGCAAAACAAATGGAGAAGCATGGGGCAAAAAGTTAATCCTGTAGGTTTTAGATTAGGTGTCAACAGAGGATGGGACTCTGTATGGTATGCTAAGAAAAAAGATTTTGGAAATTACCTAATCGAAGATTTTAAAATTAGGGAATATATAAAGAAAAATGTAATCAACTCTGGTGTATCCAAGGTAATGATCGAAAGAACATCTAATAAATGTTATGTTACAATATATACTTCTAGACCTGGATTTGTTATTGGGAAAAAAGGAAGTGATATAGACAAAATTAAAAATAATCTTTCAAAATTTACAACAAATGAAGTTAATCTAAATATTAAAGAAGTTAAAAAACCTGAAACAAATGCTTATTTAGTTGCTGAAAATATATCTCAGCAGCTTGTTAAAAGAATTTCTTATAGAAGAGCTATGAAAAGAGCAATGCAATCATGTATTAGACTTGGAGCAAAAGGAATTAAAGTTTCTGTTAGTGGAAGACTAGGTGGAAATGAAATAGCTAGAACCGAGTGGTTAAGAGATGGCAGTATTCCGTCACATACTTTAAGAGCTGATATAGATTATGCAGAGGCAGAAGCTCTTACAACTTATGGAATTATTGGTATTAAAGTTTGGATTTATAAAGGTGAAGTTTTTGCAAGAGAATTTAGCCAAGAGACTAACAAGGTAACACCAAAGGAAGGTAAATAATAATGCTTCAACCAGTAAGAACAAAGTGGAGAAAAGCGCATAAAGGCAGAATTCACGGTACAGCTTCTAGAGCAAGCACTATTAATTATGGTGCTTACGCTTTAAAAGCTTTGCAGCCAGAAAGAGTTACTGGAAAGCAAATAGAGGCTGCAAGGGTTGCATTAACAAGACACATGAAAAGACAAGGAAGAGTTTGGACAAGGATATTTCCAAATATACCAGTTTCTAAAAAACCGATTGAGGTCAGAATGGGTAAAGGTAAAGGATCACCTGAATATTTTGCATGCAGAGTAAAACCAGGAAGAATATTATTTGAAGTTGATGGTGTTTCTGAACAAATTGCCAAAGAGGCTTTATATAAAGCATCAGCTAAATTACCGATTAAGACTAAAACTATTAAGAGATTTGCATAATGAAAAAACAAGAAATTAAAAAATTATCAAAGGATGAAGCAGTGAAGAATATAGATAAACTTAAAAAAGATCTTTTTAATTTCAGATTTCAAAAAATGAATTCACAAGTAACAAACACAGCTAAAATTGGTGAAACTAAAAAAACAATAGCAAGATTAAAAACAATTTTAAAAGGAAAAGGAAATGCCTAAAAAAATATTAACAGGTATAGTTATAAGCGACAAACCAAATAAGACAGTTACAGTCATGGTTGAACGAAAATATTCTCACCCTGTTCTTAAAAAAGTTATAAAAGTTAGAAAAAATTATAATGCCCATGATGAGAATAATAAGTTCAAAACAGGAGATAAAGTCTCAATTATAGAGAGTAAACCGTTTTCAAAAAATAAAAAATTTCAAGTGATGGAGAGTACAAAGTAATGATTGGTGTTCAAACAGAATTACAAGTAGCTGACAATACCGGCGCAAAAAGAATTGAATGCATTAAGGTTTTAGGTGGATCAAAAAGAAGATATGCAAGTATTGGTGATACAATTGTCATTGCTGTTAAAGAGGCAATACCAAAAGGAAAAGTTAAAAAAGGTACTGTACATAAAGCTGTAGTTGTAAGAGTTAAAAAAGGAATACATAGGAATGATGGTTCAAAAGTTAAATTTGATAACAATGCAGCTGTTTTAGTTGATGATAAGGGAGAACCAGTTGGGACAAGAATATTTGGCCCTGTAACAAGAGAATTAAGAAGCAGAGGGCAAATGAAAATTATTTCTTTGGCTCCTGAGGTTTTATAAAATGATAAAAAAAGGTTTAAAAGTAAAAGTTTTAACTGGTAAAGATAAAAAAAAAGAAGGTGAAGTAATTGAAATTGATAGATCAAATAATAGAGCAAAAGTTAAAGAAATTAATATCGTGAAAAAGCATGTAAAAACAACTAAAGAAAAAAAAGGTGGAATTTTTCCTAAGGAAAGCTTCATACACATATCAAATTTAAAATTAATTGATGAAAAAGTTGTTAAAAAAAAAGAGGCTAAGAAATAATGATACCAAGACTTAAAGAAGCGCTAACCAAAGAAATTCAACCTGCTTTAAAAGAGCAATTTGGTTTAAAAAATGTTTATATGACACCGAAAATAGATAAAGTTGTATTAAACATGGGTCTTGGTTTAGATGGAGCTGACTCGAAAATATTAAAATCTTGTGAAGAGGATATGGCAAAAATTACTGGGCAAAAACCTGTTATAACTAAATTTAAAAAGTCCGTGGCAAACTTTAAAACAAGAAAAGGATCAAATGCTGGATTAAAAGTTACATTAAGAAAAAATAAAATGTATGAATTTTTAGATAGACTAGTAAATATTGCTCTTCCAAGAATAAAAGATTTTAGAGGTTTGTCTGCAAAAGGTTTTGATAAATTTGGAAATTATACCTTTGGCATTAAAGAGCATATAATTTTTCCAGAAGTAAGTTTTGATAGAGCAGATAAAGTTAGAGGCTTAGATATAATAATAGTTATCAAGGCTATAAATAAAGATCATAGCTTTGCTTTATTAGAAAAAATGAACTTTCCATTTATTAAAAAAGGAGACAATTAAACATGGCAAAACTGAGTGCTGTAAATAAAAATAAAAAAAGAATCAATCTTTCGGATAGACTTTACAAAAAAAGACAAGCATTGAAGAAAATTGTAATGGATAAAAAAATACCATTAGAAGAGAGATTTAAAGCTCAACAAAAATTATCAAAACTACCAAGAAATTCCGCAAAAACAAGAGTTATGAATAGATGCGAAATTACTGGTAGACCACACGGCGTTTACAGAAAATTAAAGATTTCACGAATAGCATTAAGACAATTAGGATTACAAGGAAAGATACCTGGTTTAGTTAAATCAAGCTGGTAGAAAGGAAGATTATGAGTTTAAGTGACCCAATAGGAGATATGATTGCAAGAGTTAAGAATGCTCAAGCTAGAAATCATAAAATAGTAGAGTTACCCTCATCAAATTTTAAAACTAAAATAGCAGATATTTTGAAAAACGAGGGATTTATAAAAAATTTTAAAATTAATAATGAAGATAAAAAACCAACTTTATCTTTAGAATTAAAATATCATTCTGGTAATCCAGTAATAAGTGCTTTTGAAAGAGTTTCTAAACCAGGAAGAAGAATTTTTTCAAGTGCAGACAGTTTACCAAAAATAAATAACGGTTTAGGTATTGCTATAATCTCAACTCCAAAAGGAGTAATGACTGATATTGATGCAAGAAAAAAAAAAGTTGGTGGAGAAATAATTTGTAAGGTATTTTAATGTCTAAAATTGGAAAAATAAACATAGCAATCCCTGAAAAAGTAAAAGTTGCATTAGCTGGCAATGTTATAAACATTGAAGGACCATTAGGAAAAAAATCAATTAATGTTGATTTGGATATGTTTAATCTTGATATTAAAGAGGGGAAGGAAATTTCTATAAAACCAAAAAAAATTGATCAAATTTCAAAAAGACTATGGGGGATGAACAGAAGTTTAATTAATAATGCTGTTATTGGTTCGAGTTCAGGCTATGAAAAAACACTCGAACTTGTTGGTGTTGGATACAGAGCAGCTTTAAAAGGCAATCAGCTGAATTTACAGCTTGGATATAGCCATGATATTAATTTCGATATTCCAGAGGGTATAAAAATTGCAGTTGAAAAACAAACCACACTTAAAATTACAGGTTCAGACAAACAATTAGTTGGTGATGTAGTATCAAAAATAAAAACTTTTAGAAAAATTGAACCATACAAAGGAAAAGGAATTAGAGAAAAAGGTCAATATGTCCTTAAAAAAGAAGGAAAGAAAAAATAATGAAACTAAGCACTAGTAAGAGAAAAAGATTTAGAGTGAGCAACAAAGTTAAGAGGGTTGCCTCTGCAGATAGATTTAGATTAAGTATTTCAAGATCGTCTAAAAATATTTCAGCACAAATTATTGATGATATTAAAAAAATTACTTTACTATCTGCATCTTCAGTTGAGAAAGACTTTAAATTATTAGACAAAGTTAATAAAACTGAATTATCAAAATTAGTTGCACAAAAATTAGCAAAGAAAGCTCAAGAAAAAAATATTTTAAAAATTTATTTTGATAGAGGTCCATATAAATATCATGGCCGAATAAAAGTTTTTGCGGAAACCTTGAGAGAAAATGGAATAGAATTTTAATGGAAAATTTTAAAATAAAAAAAGTTGATGATATTGTGGAAAAATTAGTTCACATTAATCGAATTACTAAGGTAGTTAAAGGCGGAAGACGATTTGGTTTTTCAGCTTTAGTTGTGGTTGGTAATCAGGCAGGAAAAATTGGAATAGCTCACGCAAAAGCAAAGCAAGTTCCTGACGCTATCAAAAAGGCTAATGAAATTGCAAGAAGAAAACTAATTCATATTCCACTTAGAGAGGGAAGAACAATTCATCATGATGTAAAAGCTAAAGATGGTTCTGGAAGAATTGTTTTGAGAGCAGCCTCAAAAGGTACAGGAATTATTGCTGGAGGACCAGTTAGAGCCGTATGTGAGGTTCTTGGAGTTAAGGATATTGTTGCAAAATCAATGGGAACTTCAAATGCTCATAATGTTATCAGAGCAACCATGAAAGCATTAATGAAACAAAGTTCGCCAAAACAAATATCAGCAATTAGAAATAAAAAAATTTCTGAAATAATTGAAAAAAGAGGATAATGATTACTTTAAATAGCAAGGTAAAAATTAATAAGTCTAAAAAAAGAGTCGGGAGAGGTATTGGTTCTGGAAGAGGTAAAACTTCAGGAAGAGGTGTAAAAGGTCAAAAATCTAGATCTGGTGTGGCTATTAAAAGTTTTGAGGGAGGTCAAATGCCATTATATAGACGATTGCCTAAGAGAGGTTTCAATCCAATTTCAAGTAATAATATAGCTATTTTAAATCTAAATAAAATTCAATCTCATATTGATAAAAAAAATATTAATCCAGATGAGGTTCTTAACTCTGAAATACTAATTAAATTACAATTGATAAACAAAAATTCAAAAAAGTTAAAAATTTTAGGTACAGGTGAAGTAAAAAACAAGATTAATATCGAGGCAGACTTTGCCTCAAAATCAGCAATAGAAAAACTTGAAAAAATTGGTGGATCTATTCAATTAAAAAAATAATTTTTTTATATGAGCTCGTCATCGTCAACAAATGATCTAAGGAATAGAATAATTTTTACTATTTTAATTCTAGCTGTTTATAGATTTGGTACTTTTGTACCCTTACCAGGAATAGATCCTGAGCAATTAAAAATTATGATGGAAGGTAATCAAAAAGGATTACTTGGTATGTTTAATGTTTTTGCAGGTGGTGCAGTAAGTAGAATGGCTATATTTGCATTAGGTATAATGCCATATATTTCCTCAGCAATCATTGTGCAACTTTTAACTGGTGTAACTGACTATTTTAAAAATTTAAAAGCACAGGGTGAAATAGGAAGAGCTAAAATAACACAGATAACGAGATATGGTACTGTATTGTTAGCAACTATACAGGGCTATGGACTTTCAGTAGGATTAGAGTCATCAGCAGACTTGGTTATAACACCTGGTATTTTTTTTAAGATTACAACTGTAACCACAATTGTTGCTGGAACAATTTTTTTAATGTGGCTTGGTGAACAAATAACACAACGTGGTATAGGAAACGGTATATCTTTAATTATATTTGCTGGAATTGTTGCTGAAATACCTAGAGCATTAGTGACAACTTTTGAATTAGGTAGAACTGGGGCTATATCTACACTTATGATATTGTCAATATTTATCTTGTTAATATTAACAATATTATTTGTTGTTTTTATGGAAAGAGCTTTAAGAAAAATTTTAATCAATTATCCAAAACGACAAATGGGCAACAAGATGTATGGAGGTGAGTCATCACATTTGCCTCTTAAAATTAATCAAGCTGGAGTAATTCCAGCAATTTTTGCTTCAGCTTTATTATTATTACCTATTACTTTTTCAAATTTTTCTTTTTCAGATAATGAAACTTTTTTAAATTTGAGTTCATATTTTACACAAGGGCAACCATTGTATATGTTGCTATATGCATCTGGTATAATATTTTTTACCTTTTTCTATACATCCATTACTTTCAATCCAAATGAAACTGCAGAAAATTTAAGAAAATATGGTGGATTTGTTCCAGGTATAAGACCAGGAGAGAGCACTGCTTTATATATTGAGAATATTTTAACAAAATTAACTACTATTGGTGCTCTTTATTTGACATTAGTTTGTTTAATGCCTGAATTGTTAATTGCGAATTATCCAATTCCTTTCTATTTGGGAGGCGCATCAATCTTAATCGTGGTTGTAGTGGCAATTGATACAGTAACTCAAATACAAACTAGATTAATGAGCTCGCAATACGAACAACTAATTAAAAAAACTAAATTTGGAAAGTAAGTGAATATCATTTTGTTTGGACCACCTGGTGCAGGAAAAGGTACCCAGTCTAAATATCTGGTTCAAAAATTAAATGCTTATCAAATATCAACTGGTGATCTTTTAAGAGAAGAGATTAAAATAAACTCTGATATTGGAAAATTAATTACTCAAGATATGATGGAAGGAAAATTTGTTAGCGATGAAATAGTAAACAAACTTGTTAAAAAACATGTTTTTGATTTAGAAAAAAAAAACAAATTAATATTTGATGGATATCCAAGATCTTTATTACAGGCAAAAAATTTAGAACTAATATTGGATAAATCAAATCAAATAATAAACTATATTCTTTTCCTGAATGTTAATAAAGATACGATATTAAAAAGAATCGAGAAAAGGAAGATGTTAGAGAATAGATCTGATGATAATAGTGATACTATACTTAAAAGATATGATACATATATGGAAACTACAAAACCTGTATTAAATTTCTATTCTAAAAATCCAAATTTTAAAGAGATCAATGGCAATCTAGAAATTGATGAAATAACAAGGAAAATAGACAGTTTTATAAATGTTTAAGACATTGACTTTAAGTAATCTTATTATATAAAAGGCACAAATTTATCACAAAATTATGGCTCGTATTGCAGGTATAAATATTCCACAAAACAAACTTGTCCACATAGGATTAACCTATATATACGGCATAGGAGACAAATTTTCTCAAAAAATTTGTTCTAACCTTGAAATTCCAAGAGCAAAAAGAGTTAATGAATTGACTGATGATGAAATTTTGAAAATAAGAGAATATATAGATCAAAACTTTAAAGTAGAAGGGGATTTAAGAAGAGATTATTCTTTAAGTATTAAAAGGTTAATCGATTTAGCTTGTTACAGAGGAACAAGACATAGAAAAAAATTACCTGTTAGAGGTCAAAGAACAAGATGTAATGCTAGGACAAGAAAAGGTAAAGCAATAGCAATTGCGGGAAAAAAATTAACACCAACTAAAAAATAGTAATGGCAAAAACTGGTAAAGTTGAAAATAATGATCAGAAGATAGAAAAGTCTTCAAAAAAAATTGCTAAAAGTTCTTATTCAAAGAAAAAAAAAGTTAAGAAAAATATTTTAAACGGTATTGCTTATGTTCAGTCAACATTCAACAATACAATTATTTCTATAGCAGATACAAATGGAAACGTCATTTCATGGGCATCAGCTGGACAAAAAGGTTTTAAGGGTTCAAGGAAATCAACACCTTATGCTGCACAAATTGCTGCAGATTCTGCAGCATCAAAGGCTTTGGAATATGGAATGAAAACTCTATCAGTAGAAGTTAAGGGACCTGGTTCAGGTAGAGAAACAGCCTTAAGAGCTTTACAAGCAAGAGGCTTTAAGATTTTATCAATTAAAGACACCACACCAATGCCGCATAACGGAACTAGACCACCAAAAAAAAGGAGAGTTTAATGGAAGTAGAGAATGTAAATATAAAAAATTGGAAGTCATTAATTAAACCATCAAAGTTAGATGTGCAGATAAGTGATGATTTAACTCATGCAAAAATAATAGCTGAACCTTTGGAGAAAGGTTATGGATTAACTTTGGGAAATTCTTTAAGAAGAATTTTATTATCTTCTATTAGAGGTGCAGCAGTAACATCTATTCAAATAGATGGTGTTTTACATGAATTTACTTCAATAAAAGGTGTGAGAGAAGATGTTACGGACATTGTTTTAAATGTCAAATCTTTAGCACTTAAAAGTAATTCGGAGGGTGTAAAAAAACTTATTTTAGACGCAAAAGGACCTGGTGAGATTAAAGCCTCAGATATTGCACCTGTTACTGATGTTGAAATTTTAAATCCAGATTTGGTAATTTGTAATTTAGATGAAAATACCACTTTTCATATGGAAATGAATGTAAATACTGGCAAGGGTTATGTCCCTGCAGAATTGAATAAACCTGAGGAACCACCTTTAGGTTTAATTGCAATTGACTCACTTTATAGTCCAGTTAAAAAGGTATCTTATTCTGTTAGCACAGCTAGAGAAGGTAAGGCATTAGATTATGATAAATTAATAATGGAAGTAGAGACGAATGGATCAATTTCTGCTGAAGATGCTGTTGCTTACTCTGCTAGAATATTTCAAGATCAATTAAAAATGTTCGTCAATTTCGATGAACCTGTTGAAGCTCCAGTTAAAGAAGTTTCGACTGAGCCAGAGTTTAATAAAAACTTATTAAGAAAAGTTGATGAATTAGAATTATCAGTAAGATCAATGAATTGTTTAAAAAATGATAATATTATTTATATTGGTGATTTAGTTCAAAAATCTGAAGGTGAAATGTTAAGAACTCCAAATTTTGGAAGAAAATCCCTTAATGAAATTAAAGAAGTCTTAACAGGTATGTCTTTATATTTAGGAATGGAAATACCAAATTGGCCACCAGATAACATAGCAGAAATGTCAAAAAAATTAGAGGAAACAATTTAGTGCGACACGGTTTAGCAAATAAAAAGTTAAATAGAACTTCAGAGCACAGGAAAGCACTGCTCAAGAATATGCTTAATTCTTTAATTAAGTATGAACAGATTAAAACTACTCTACCAAAAGCAAAATTTCTAAAACCACAAGCAGATAAGATTATTACATTAGGTAAAAAAGAAACTTTACAGACAACAAAGATGTTAGTTTCAAAGCTTCAGGACATTAAATCGGCTAATAAAGTTAGAAAAACACTTTCTAAGAGATATGAAAATAGGAAAGGTGGTTACACACGAATTGTAAAAGCTGGATTTAGATATGGTGATAACGCTCCAATGGCGATAATTGAATTTGTTGACAGAGATGTTGAAGCTAAAAGACTTGATAAACCAAAGAAAGATCCATCTAAAGATAAATCAAAAGTAGAAGATAAAAAACAAGTTACTGCTTAAATCTTAAATCATGAAAAAATCTTACATCGTTGATTCAACGTGTAATGAAATGCGTTTTGATAGATGGTTAAGAATTAAAATAGGAAAAATCCCTCAAGGTCTTGTTGAGAAGTATTTAAGAACAGGAAAAATAAAGATAAACAAAAAGAAAGTAAAAAGTTCTTATAAACTAAAAACAAAAGATAAGGTAAATTTATTTAATATTGAATTTCAAGAAAGAATCCAACAAAATAAAATTAAGTTTTTACCTTCAAAAGAAATTATCAAATCAAACGAAGATCAAATTATTGATAATAATGATAATTTTATAGTTTTAAATAAAGCTTCAGGTATATCAGTTCAGGGTGGCACAAAATCAAAAAAAAACTTAATTGATATTTTTAGTAAAAGTAAAATTTTTGAAGGAACAAAACCTTTTTCTGTCCATAGATTAGATAAAGATACATCAGGAGTTTTTATAATGGCTAAAAATAGAGAAAGTGCTCAGTTATTAACGTCTTTGTTTAGATTGAGAAAGGTACATAAAACTTATTTAGCTATATGCCACGGAGAAATTAATAAAAGTTCTGGTGTTTGGGATAGCGATTTAATTCGATATGATAGAGAAAAAAAAATAATTGAAAAAGCAAAAACAATTTTTAAAGTTATTGACAAAAATTCTGAGGCAAGTTTATTAGAATTAAAACCTATTACTGGAAGAAAACATCAGTTAAGAAAACAACTGTATGCAATTGGTAACCCTATTTTTGGAGATACAAAATATAAATTATCAAATTTTAATAAAGGAATTAACAAAAATTTAATGTTACATTCATATCAAATAAAATTTAAAATAAATGAAGTTAAACATACCTATTCAGCTTTATTGCCTGATTATTTTAAAAAACTTTTAAAATCTAAAAGACTTAGATTTTCAAATTTAAAATAAAGTTATCAATTAACTTGTCACTAAGATTTGAATAATCTTGATCTATAATACTTTTTAAATTGATTACACCTTTATCTGAGATACCACATGGTATAATTTTTTTATAATTTTCCAGATCATTATTTATATTTATTGCAAAACCATGATAAGCAATCCATTTACTTACTCTAATACCTATGGCTGCAATTTTTTTTACTTCATTATTGGACTTATGCCAGATACCTATATTATCTTTATCGGGAAAGGCTTCTATTTTATAAAATTTTAATGTTTGAATAATTGTTCTTTCAATAATATTTACAAATTTTCTGATATCCTTTTTTTTTCTCAAATCTATAACAAAATAACAAATTAATTGACCTGGCCCATGGTATGTAATTTTCCCACCTCTATTAGTTTTTAATATTTTGATGGATTTATCAATAATCTCATTTTCTTTATATGAAGTTCCTGCTGTAAAAACTTCATTATGCTCCAAAGTCCAAATTAACTCTTTTTCGTTATTTTCATGTAAATCTTTTAATCGAGCTTCTAATACATTTATTGCATCAAAATAATTTATTGTTTTTATTGACTTTTTGATCTCTATGTTCATTTATAATTTGTATTATCTTTATTATGTATTAATAGTGCAAATCTAAATTATAGGTAGATTTATGTCTTTAACAAAAAAAACTAAAGATAAAAAAGTAAATTTTGAATTTAATAAAGAATATATAAGAGTTGTTACTAGCAAAATAGCTAATAATGACGCTCAGTTTATTAATAATTCTTTTAATGAAATGCACCCTGCTGATGCTGCGGATATTATTGAACACTTAAGTGATGGTGATAGAGAAAGTTTAATTAAGTTAAATAATTTTAATATAGATCCCGAAGTATTTGTTGAGCTTAATGAGTCTATTCAATCTGAAATTATTACATACCTTTCTTCCGATTCTATAGTAAGTATTCTTAAAGGATTAGAGTCAGATGATGCAATTTCAATATTAGAAAATGTTCCTGAGGTGGATAAAAATTCAATACTTAGTTCCTTACCTCCTAAAGATCGATTTGCACTCTTAGAAAGTTTAAGTTATCCAGAAGATACAGCTGCAAGACTTATGCAAAGAGAATTTACTGCAATACCAAGTAATTGGTCTGTAGGACAAACAATTGATTATTTAAGAGAAAACAAAGATTTACCAGAAGAGTTTTTAGAAATTTTTATAGTAAATGAAGATTTTAAGCCAATTGGTACCGTTCCATCTTCTAGAGTTCTAACAACACCTCGTGATACTAAAATGGCAACTATTATGTCAGAATCTCAATTATTAGTACCAGTTGAAATGGATAAAGAGGAAGTTGCAAACTTATTTGAAAATTACAATTTAAACTCAGCTGCTGTAGTTGATAAAAACAATAAATTAGTTGGAATGATCATGAATGATGATGTTTTAACAGTTTTAAAAGAAGAAGCAGAAGAAGATGCATTAAGATTAGCAGGCGTAGGAGATGAGGAAATTACAGATGGTGTTGTAAAAAAAACAAAAAGAAGATTTAATTGGCTTTTGCTTAATTTATTTACAGCCTTTCTAGCCACTTGGTGTATAAGCTTATTTGGAGCTACCATTGAACAAATGGTAGTTTTAGCGTTCCTAATGCCAATTGTTGCATCAATGGGTGGTAATGCTGGAATGCAAACCCTTGCTGTTACAGTAAGAACTATAGCAACTAATGATCTGACTCAAAATAACTTTTCATCAAATGTATTTAAAGAGTTTTCTATTGGTATTTTAAATGGAATAATTTTTGCAACAATAAGTGCATTTATTGTTCAAATATGGTTTCAGGATAATATTCTTTCAATCATCATAGCTATATCAATGGTTCTTACAATGATTATAGCAGGATTATTTGGCATACTAGTTCCTTTTACTTTGAAAAAGATGAATATCGATCCTGCAATTGCTTCAAGTGTTTTTGTAACAACAATTACGGACGTAATTGGTTTTGTATCTTTTTTAGGTGTTGGGGCATATTTTTTATAAATTACAGGTTATCTATCAATCTGAC
>CACNQY010000011.1 GCA_902622655.1 uncultured Pelagibacteraceae bacterium
AAATATTAATATAAATAAACATACTGTAAAAATTTCACATAAAATTTTACTGGCAATTTTAAATTTAATAATTTCAATACCAATAGTTTTCATAAATGATAATACAAATAAGGGAAGTGTAATATTTAATAAATTTATCATGATAAATTTATTTTTTTGTGAGTATAAAATATTATTTTCAGTTTGTTCCTCGAAAAAATAATTTAATTCTGCAAAATAATTCCAAGAACCAATTTTAAAAGAAATTAAATCTCCATAAAAAACATTAATAATAAATAAAATATTTATAAAGAAAATGAAAAAAACCCAAATATTGAATTTTTTTTCCATTTTATAAAAAATTATTATTGATAATAAAAATATTAGGCTCCTATAAACATAAATTATTTTAAAATCAAAAAAATCAAAAAATAGAAAATTTAATTCTTTTATGAAAATAGAAAATGAAAGACCATATATTAGTAATAAAAAAAAAATTAATTCTAAGTTAATATTTAATTTTTGTATTAGAGCTTTCAATTTACTTATAATATTGTTAATAAATTAATTATGTTAAAAAAAATAATAAAAAAATTATTAAGATCATTATCATACGACTTAAGAAAAATACACAATCTTAATAGTCTGACTTTCAATGAAAATGATCAGAAATTTTTTGAGGAGAATTATAAAATTTGTGAAAAAGAGTCTTTAAATGTAAGTAAGGAAAGATTTTTATCATTATACCAATCCGTAAATTATATTTATAACAATAATATAGAAGGCGATTTTGTAGAATGTGGTGTTTTTAGAGGTGGATCAGCTATGATGATGGCGTTATCTAGTCTAAGGTTTAAAACAAATGAACAAAATTTAAAAAAAATTTGGCTATATGACACTTTTGAGGGCATGGCCAATCCAAGTAAATTTGACACTAATATAATTAACCAAAAAGCTATTGAGCAATTAAATAAAAAAGAAAAAAAAGAGAATAAAAAGGATATTTGGGCATATTCTTCTTTGGATAATGTTAAAAAAAATATTGAAAATATTGGTTATGAAAATGAAAAAGTAATTTATATAAAGGGTCTAGTGGAGCAAACCTTAATTAATAATCAACCTGAAAAAATAAGTTTACTACGCTTAGATACTGATTTTTATGAGTCAACAAAATCAGAATTAGAATATTTATATCCAAAATTGGAGGTAGGAGGAATTATATTGATTGATGATTATGGCCATTGGAAAGGATGTAAGAAGGCAGTAGATGATTATTTTAAAAATAAAAAAAATATTTTCTTTCAACAAATAGATTATTCTGGGATAATTGGTGTTAAAACATAAAGAAAAAAAAAAAATTGTCATTATTGGTAATAAAAGTTTTATTCAAGAAAATTTATTTGAATATTTAAAAAAAAAATTTGATGTAAAAAAAATTAAATTTCAGAGTATAAAAAAATTGAATCTTTCTAGAGTAGATTATCTTATAAACTGCAGCTCTCATAAAAATTTTTTTGATAAAAATTATGAAAAAAAATTTGATAGAAACTATATTTTATCTACTCTTATTATAAAGCAAAACGTAAAGTTAATAATGCTGAGCTCAAGACAGGTTTATGAGCCAAAATTAAATATTACAGAAAAAAGTAAAATTAAACCAATTAATATATATGCAAAAAATTGTATTAAATCAGAAGAAAATTGTGAAAAAATTTTAAATAAAAGATTAATAGTTTTAAGACTTTCAAATATTTTTGGCTATGAGGTGGGAAATAAAAAAAAACCATCATTGATAAGTATTTTCATTAGAGGTCTAAAACAAAAGAGGGTTACATTTGATAATAATTATTATCTTTATAAAGATTTTTTGCCTATAAATTATTTGTCAAAGTATGTATATAGAATTTTATTATTAGATAATTTTTCAGGAACTTTAAATGTAGGATCTGGTATACCTATACGTGTATATAATTTTTTAAATAAACTAAAAAGTAAAAAAAAGATTATTACAAAAATAATTTTAAAAAAAAAGTTTAATGATAAAAATTTTTCTTTTAATACAAAAAAATTAAAAAAAATAACTAGAATTAGTTTGGAAAAAAAACAAATATATCTTGAACTAAATAAACTAAACCTCAAATTAAAAAAATATTATGATTAAAAAAATTTTTATCACCGGTGCAGCTGGATTTATAGGATCGCATTTGTCGGAACGTATTTTTAGCGAATTTAAAAATAGTAAAATAGTTCTATACGATAAAATAACTTATGCAGCTAATATTAAATATATAAAAAATTTACTCTTAAATAAAAATATAAAATTTGTAAAAAATGATTTGCTTAATTTTAAAACTCTCGAAAAATACCTTTCAAATACAGATCTGGCTATAAATGTTGCTGCTGAAAGTCATGTAGATAATTCATTTGGAAATTCTTTAATATTTACAAAAACAAATACACTTGGAACTCACTGTTTTCTTGAAGCGTGCAGGAAACAAGGTGTGAATAAAATAATTCATGTTAGTACAGACGAGGTATATGGAGAAAATCTAGGTAAACACTATAATGAAAAACAAATTTTGAATCCAACAAATCCTTATTCAGCATCTAAGGCAGCGGCAGACATGATAGTAAATTCCTATAATCATTCATATAATTTAAATGTAATAACTGTAAGAGCAAATAATATCTTTGGAATCAGACAGTTTCCAGAAAAATTAATTTCAAAATCGATCTATAGTTTTTTAAATAAAAAAAAAATGACAATACACGGAAACGGAAGTTCTAAAAGATATTATTTATCTGTAGAAGATTTTTGTGAAGGTATAATTAAAATAATTAGAAAAGGAAAACCAGGAGAGATTTATAATATTTCATCAGAAAAATATTACAAAATCCTTAAAATAGTTAAGTTAATCACAAAACATTTACAAATCGATTTCAAAAAAAATATTATTTTTATAAAGGATAGACCATTTAACGATAAAATTTATAAGATTAATAGTGATAAACTTAAAAAATTAGGCTGGAAACAAACAAAACAATTAGATGAGGAGCTACCTAAACTTTGTGAATGGTATAAGAAAAATTTAATTTTATTTAAATAATGAGAATATTATTTGTTTCTTTCAGTGATTTTAGAGGTGGAGCAGCAATTGCAGCAAGCTCACTTTTTAAAATAATCAAAGGTACCAAAAAAAAATTTTTAACAGCAGAAAAGAAAAAAAAATTTAGCTTTGAGATATTTAATGTTTTTGAATTTCATTTAATCACAATTTTAAGAATTTTAGAAAAAATTTTAATTTTTTTTATTTTGAAAAAAAAATTTCATCAATCATTAAATATTTTTAATACAAAAATTTATAAAAAAATAAATTTATATAAATCAGAAATTATAAATTTACATTGGATAAATAGGTCGATGATGTCTTTAAATGATATATTAAAAATTAAAGGAAAAATATTGATAAGTATGCATGATATGTGGTTTTTAAATTCAACAGAACACTACTCAACAAAATTTAGCATTGGGGATGACTTTATTTCTCAATATTGCTGGAAGAAAAAAAAAAAAATTTTTGAACAAAATAATATTTTTTTTTTAGCACATAATAAATGGATGTTTAATAATTTAAAAAAAAAATTTCCAAAATATAAAAAAAAATTTTTTTTATGTGAATATTATCCAATTGATACCAAAATATTTAAACCAAGAAATAAAAGTTTTTTGAGAAAAAAATATAATTTGCCATTAAATAAAATAATTATTCTTTTTAGCTCTCAAGATAATTCAGATTATAGAAAGGGATATTTTTATTTTAAAAAAATAATGAAGAGCTTTAAAAATAGTAAGGATTTTTACTTTTTATCAGTTGGTAAATCGAATACTGAAGAATTAAATTACCATAATTACAAACATATTAATTTTTTACCATTTAATAAAATTCCTGAAATTTATTCACTTTCAGATGTTTTTCTATGCACATCGATTGTTGATAATTTACCACTTACAATTTTAGAAGCGCTTTCCTCAGGAAACATTGTTATTTCATTAAATAATGGTGGAGCTACAGAAGTTGTTAATAAGATAGGATACGTATATGAATTTAACGAAATAGGAAAACTAATTGATCAAGTAAAAAAAATCAATTTCAATTTAATTAGAAAAAAATCGAAATTATCAAGAAGTTTTGCTTTAAAAAATTTTAATGAAGTAAAAATTGGTTATAGATACAAAAAAATATTAAAAAAAATTCAAAGTTATCCTAATTAGTTTTTTTGTTTAATAATAAGATTAAAAACATGTAGATTATTATATTTGCAATAATTAAATATAGATAATTTATTGTAGTAAAGTTTTTAATTATGTTGGGCCACGCTATAATTGCTGAATAAATAGTTAAAGAAATTTTTAAATTATATCTATTTATCAATAAATGATGGAAATGATTAAGGTCTCCTGAGAATGGATTTTTTTTATTATAAATTCTCTTACAAAATAATCTAAACATATCAATTCCAGGTATCATAAAAATTAAAAATATTTCCTCTGGCGATATATTAGATACTTTCAAATTATATTTGTAAATAACGTATAAACCTATTAAAGCTGAAATTAAATATATACCCGAATCGCCCATATATATTTTATCTTTAAGATTAAAAAATAAAAAAATAATTAAAGAAATAAATATAATATAAATTAAAATATTTAATTCGATATTAGGTTCAAATAAAAATATAAAATATAGTATAAATATTAGTGTTGAATTTCCATTTATACCATCTGCCATGTTTAAACTATTTAGTAATAAGAGTATAAAAAATGCTGTTATTATTATTGAGCTTTTATCCAAAAAAAATGTAATTGGTATTGAGTTGAATTGTAGTTCTTTAATTGAAAATGAATTTTCAAAGAATAAGAAAAAAATAAGTATGAAAAAAATTGACAACAATCTGACTAGATAATTTAATTGAAATATATCGTCTAAAATACCAATTAAGAAAACCAGTGAAATACAAAATATTAAAAAAATAAGATTATTGATTAATTCATTATGAAATATATAAAAAAATACAACAAAGTTAAAAAAAAAAAACCATATACCTATTCCACCAACTAATGGAGTTGTGTTATTTTTTTTATACAACCCAAACAATTTAGAAATAGGTTTGGCGTTATAAAAAAAAATAATTAGAAAAAAAATATTTAAAACTGAAAAAAAAAATAGTTCAGGTTTCATTAAATTTTAATAGCTGGATTTCCAGCGTATTTACCTGGTTTCGTAATATCTTTGGTAATTACAGAACCAGCTCCAATGACAACATTGGAGCATATTTTTACCGGTAAAATAGTGGAATTGCTTCCAATATAAACATTATTACCTATTTTTGTTTCTAACCATAATTTTTTTTTACCATCAGCTGGCTTTCCCTTTTTAAATTTGTCATTAATAAACATTACACCATGACCAATAAAACAATTTTTTCCAATTTTTACTAATTCACAAACAAAGGTATGTGATTGAATTTTGGTATTATCCCCAACCTTAACACTTTTTTGTATTTCACAAAAAGGTCCAACAAAACAATTTTCACCAAAAATCGCACCATAAATATTTACAGGGCTTATAATTTTCAAGTTTTTTTTATGTTTGATATTGATAATTTGTGATTTTATGATTTTCATTATAAATAGTTTTAATCAATATAAATAAAATGTTTCAAGAAAAATTATTTGACAAATGTGCATTTGGATTAATTTTAACTTTACCAATATTTTTTTTAACAGGGTCACTATTATTTAATTTAGTTTCAGTAATAATATCTATTTACATCTTTATATACATAATATTCAATAAAAAATATGATTTGTTACTTGAAAAAACAAATATTTTTTTGTTTTTTTTGTTATTAATTTTTTTATTAAGCTCAATTTTTTCTGATTATAAACTCAAATCATTTGAAAATTTAATATCCTTTTTTTTAAATATTTTACTATTTTATGGTTTATATGTGTTTATTTTAAAAGATGAAAAAAAACTAATTTTTTTATCAAAACTTATTTCAATAATTATATTAATTATTTGTATGGATCTATGGCTGCAGAGTATAACTGGGCAAAATATTTTTGGTTTTCCAAAACAACAAGCAGCAAGATTAACATCTATTTTTAAAGATGAGCAAATACCTGGCTCTGTATTATTTAGATTATCTCCGTTTCTAATTTATTATTTGTTGAGAATGAAAAAAGAAAATTTTTTATTCAAATTTAGGTATGTTTTTTCATTTTTTGTATATTTTTCCATTATACTTACAGGAGAAAGATCAGCTTCAATTTTGGCAACTTTATTATTAATTTTTCTTATTTCTATGAATTATAAACTAATAAATAAAAAAAAATTTTTACTTTATTTTTTAGTTTTTATAATTTTATTTCTTGGTTTCTTCAAATATTTTGGAAGTGATGCAAAACAAAGAATATATTATACTTTTAAAACTCAAATACATAATAATATATATCTTGATTTTTATGAAAATACTCTTGATTTGTCAAAAAAAAATCCCATCATCGGAACAGGGCTTCAATCCTATAGATACGAATGTCCAAAGATAAGTCAAGTTTGTAGCACGCATCCCCATAATTTTTTATTAGAATTATTAAGTGACACTGGATATTTTACACCAATATTATTTTTACTATTTTTAGTTACAAACCTTTTTAGAAAATTAAATATCAATCAAAATTTCAAATTAAATACTTTGGTAGTTTCTTATACAATTTTATTTTTTTTTCCATTGATTCCAACTGGAAGTTTTTTTAACTCTTATCACATGACCTTGACTTGGTTTAGTTTAGGATTCATTTATTCAATAAAAAGTTTGGACTAATTAGATAATTATATTTATTTATAATTTGGACGTGAATCTAGTATTGGTTTCTCAAAGTAGTAATATAAAAGTGTAGACAATAAAATTTGAGTTATAACAAAAAGCACTATTGATAGTAATAAATTAAGATCAATTAGGGATGAGATTAAATAAATTAGTAATAAATGAAATAAATATATTGAGTATGATATTTTACCTAAAAATAAATTGATATTGATAATTTTTTTATTTTTGAAATTTTTATCTAACATGTAACAAAAAATTACAATTAAACACCCCCATATCCCAACAACATAATGAAAGATAAATTGATAAAAAGTAATTTGTTCTAAGGCATTAATTTTTAAAATACTAAATGTTAAAAATGTAGATACAAATATTAACATTATTAATAACAAATTATTAAAAACTTTATTTTTAAAAGAATCTCTAAATAAATACAAAATAAAACCAAAAGCAATGGAGTCTAGTCTAAAAAATACAACCCTCCTTACATTTGATCCCCATTCAGTATTATCTGAAAAAAATAATCGAAAAAACAAAATTAAAAGTACAAACAAATAAGCGAGATATATAAAATGTTTTTTATTTGTAAAATTAAATTTTTTAAATAATAGCAACAAAAACAGCGGAAAGATTATATAAAACCATTCCTCAACAGATAAGCTCCAGGCGATTGAAAAAAAATCATTTTCAACAGATAAAATAAAAAGATTTTGTAAAAAAAATAAATATTTTAAAAAATCAATTGTGAAAAGGTTACTTAAAATAATTGATGTAAGTAAAAGACTTAAAATATAAAGAGGTATTGTTCTGTACCAACGCCTTATAATAAAAATTTTATAATTTTGAAATTTTTTATTTTTAGCAATTGAAATTATCTGTGGAGCCAAAACAAAACCACTTATAATAAAAAAAACCTCGACAGAAATAGATGAGATTATTTCTAAATTTAAGTTATAACCATCTGATTGCATAATGAAGTGTGATATTGCAACAGAAGATGCGGCTAAAAATCTGAGAAAATCTATAGTTGAATATCTATTCGTTTCCACAGTTTTTATAAGAAATTATAATCAAATATATCTGAACCTATATATTTAGAGACAAAAATTGATAATAAAATTAAAGTTAAAACTATAAATATTCTTATAATATTTTTTTTAAATTTCATTTTAATAATTTGTATAATAATTTTGATAAATAATCATGACCTTTTTCATTCAAATGAGCATTATTAAAATATAAACTTTCATAATCTTGATTATATATTTCTTCATATAAATTTATAATATTTATATTATCCAGTATTATATCTTCTAAAAAATGTTTAGATTTTTTTTTCTCATTTAAGTTCTCTAATGTTGGTAGTATAAATAGATCAATTCTAATTCCTTTTTGATGTAACTTTTTGAAAATTATTTTAGTATTTTCTATTGAGGATTCATTATTAGTATTTTGAATTTTATAATTTTTTTTTTCATGATAATTATTGGCTATTTTGTATTTAAATAAAATATGATTCAATATTTCACTTGTAGATTTAAAAATTTTATAATTAAAATTTTCATAAAAAGGAAAATCAAAAAATATACTCTTTCCCGTAGTTAAAGAACTACTTGAAACAATTATCAAATGATCAAAATCCAATTTACTTTTGACTTTTTCAATTCTTAAATTGATATTTTCAAGTTTATATCCATTTGTTCCATAGTTTCCACAAATTGAATTCTTTTTTATTTTACAAAATTTTTCTGAAAATAAATTTAAATTATCAACATATGAACCTCCAAATGTTACGCTATCTCCAAAAAATATAATTTTATTTACATTTTTATTGTCAGACCATTTATAATTGGTTCTCATACCAAATTTATTAATTTTAACTTTTGAACCTTTAAATCTTTTTACTTCTTGATTGGGTTTTAAAATATAATTACCATTATTTTGGTAAAGCAATGGCTCACCAAAGCCAATACCTCTAAGTATAAATTCTGTTAAAAAAACTAAAAATACTAGTAATAAAATTACTTTGAAAGTTTTTTTTAATATTGAATTCAATTTATTTCTCAAAATCAATTTCATAAATTTCTATTTGTTTTATATTATGTTTTTTAGTTAAATTTATTTTTTTATAACTACTGAAATCTTTTAAGAATTTTTCAAATCTTAGTTCAACTTTTCTTAAATTGTATTTATTATCTTTAAACAAATACAACTTATTTTTATTTAAACTTGTGTTATATATTTTTATTATTTTCATTAAATTGAAATCATTATCAATATTAAATGTATGATGTTTAATTAACTCGTATCTTAAAATTGGTTCAAAATATGGATCATCATTTTTATGAAATGCAAAAATTATATTAGAATAATTTTTGAATTTAGAATTAATGTCCTGCGATATGATTTTCAATTCCTTTCTTTGATTGATCTTTTTTGTCCAAAATAATTCATTTTGTATAATTTCTATAGGCATAAATAATCTTATAGAATTGGGAAAACTTATGGACATGGATAAAATTAAAAATATTATAATAATCTTTAAACTGCTATAAATTTGAAAAAATTTTACGAGAAGGAAAAAAATTATACCTATTAACAATGAGCCTAGGTGTCTTTGCCATGAAACTAGTAATTCTAGATCGGTATTAACAAGATTATGTTTAATGCTCCAAAGCATTAACATTATGTAATATGAACTAATAAATCCTAGATATAAAATTGATATCCAATAAAGGTTTTTATTTTTTTTTTTAATTGCAATAAAAAAGGTAATTAAGATTACGATTATAAACCAAATAAATAAATTTATAGGTATTTGTATTAACTTAAAATTAAAAGGAGATTTAGAAATTATTTTATTGAATATTAAAAAAGTTTCAGAGTGATAAATACCATTTTTCAAAAGATTTTTTATCTGTTTATTTGAAAATTTTAATATAAATTTACCATCTAGATTAGCTATTTGTTTTTGTGATAAATTTGCTTGATGATTAAGTTGTTTTAAGTCAAATGCTGAACTTTCATGTACTTCATATTTTTTTATTATATTTTTTTTCCCATAGTAATTTAAATTAGTAAAATAAAAATTAGAGACGAAGTTATAAGATATTAAACTGAGTACTAAAATTCCAAATATAACAAATTTTTTTCTAAAAATATTTTCAATAAGTATTATGGGCATTAGACCTATGAGAATTAGAATTCCATTTGATTTTATCATCGGTAGAATTAAAGCTAAAAGAAAAATTAAATAATAATCTGATATATACTTGTTTTTTTTAAACGATACTAATAATAGTAATACGATAACTAATCCAATAATAGTGTCTACGTATAATCTATCTAACCCAGGACCTAAACTGTAAATTAAAAAATAAAAGGTTATAAATATTAAAAATTTTTTAGATTTTTTAAATTTTTTAAATTTTTTAAATTTTATAAAATCACAAATATTTAAAAGCAAAAGTAAAATAAAAAAAGAATGCGCAAGATAAGTTATACTTTCTTGAAATAATTTTGTTGAATTCTTTAAAAAAAAATAATGGAAATAAGAAATTAAATTTATTTTATGATGAGAACCTTTTTGTAAATAATCAATATTTGAAGGAACATTATTTTCACTAAATAAAAGCTTTGAGGTAATTCCATACTCTGAAAATTCGTCATATTTGTAATAAAATAAATCTTTACAAATCCAAATTAAAATAGAGTAAATTATAAGTAATATAAAGAATTTCTGAAAATTATTTTTATCTATTTTAATTTTAAATATTAAAAATATGAGTAGAATTATTGTAAGTATTTGTAATAAATATATTGAATAAATTAAAAACCCAAGTTTACCAAGAAAAAGTAGATAAAAAACTATACTTAAAGTAACAAACAAATATGCTTTATGCAGTTTAACATTGTATTTTAATAATAATAAATAACTCCAAAGAGATAAGATTATAAAAGGAATAAAAACGCTTATCATACAATTAATATGATTAATCTATAATTAAATTTTATTATATAACAATCTTATTAGTTTATTTTTTTATTATTATTTATGGAAAAATTGCAATGGTTAATGTTAATAACAAATTAGATTTGTGTTTATTTGGTTAAATTTGTTTTCTGTTAAAAGATCGTTAAAATAAGAGAAATAATTAAAAAAGAAAAAATATATTTAAGGATATTTTTTTGATCCATACTTAATGAATATGTACAAATGTGATATGAAAAAAAGATAAACCAAATGACGTGATAAAGCCCAGCCTATAAGAAATACTGGTAAAGAAGAAAATAAGATAATTAAGTAGATAATTTCAATTTTTTTTTCTCTTATACTGAAATTTGTAAATATCGATTTTATACATATAAATAATGAAAATAATAATACAGCTTTATTGATAAAGACTGAAAATATGAATTTTTTTTTGACTTCTTTATTTTCTTCATAAATTTGTCCATCTTCATAATAATTAAAAAAAATAGTTCTTAGTTTAAGCATCATATCACTTAAAAATATTTTCCAATTATTTTTTAAATATTCACTATTTTGAAGTTTATAGTAATTATAATAGTCCCATTCGTTATCAATTTTATCAGGAATATTTAAGCAATTATCATCTATATCATTTAATTTGCAGTGCTTGATATAATCAACAGATATTAGAGGGTAATATTTATGAAAATCTTTATTTAAGGAAAGAGATAAACCATGAGAATTAGTTGACATACTTGATGAGCCAAATGCAAATTTGTTTGTTTTAATTAAACCAAAAGAACCCCAAGCAATTATTGAGATTAGTACTAACAAAATAGGTAATTTTTTTTTTTCAATTAATAAAAAATAAATTGCTAAAGTTACACAGATAATAAACATATTTGATTTAGTTAGGTATAATAAAAATAAAATAATTCCTAAGTAATAATATTTAAATCTAAATTTTGAAATAGTTATTAAAAATAAAATAGGCATTAATACAGCTATAATAAAATCTGCATAAACGAAATTTGTAATAATTTTTAAGTTAAATGGATTATAAAAAAAAATTAATAGCAATATTAACATATTAAATATTTTATAATTTTTTTCTTTTGAAAATTTATATACGGTTAAAAAAATTATTGAAAAAAAAATTAAATTTTTAAAAATAATTAAAAATACTAATTTCGACGAAAAAATATTAGCAATAAAAACAATAAATGGGAGAAAAGGCAATCTATTCATATTAAACTCAATAGATTTTCCCATTATAATCATCTCTGAACTATATGAATTATAATGAATTAGATTGCTTAGTAATTCTCCATATTCAAATTGAAAGTTGCTGTAAACTATATTTCCTGACTCATCAATAATGTATGGGTAAATAAAAACTAATTTTTTATAAAAAATTATTGAACCAATAATTGTTAAAATTGCAAATAAGGCAAAATTTAAATAAAAATAGTTTATACTAATCTCATTTATTCTTTTGTTTATGAGATTATTTAATTTTTTTTTTAACGAAAACATCCTATATAATACATAATTATTATTTAAAATATTTATGCAATTAGTAATTTTAGCTGGAGGTAAAGGTAGTAGAATTTCTGAAGAAACAATTTCTAGACCAAAACCACTTATAGAAATTGGAAATATGCCTATAATTTGGCATATAATGAAATATTATTCATGTTTTGGTGTAAATGAATTTGTAATTTGCTGTGGATACAAAGGATATTTGTTAAAAGAATTTTTTGCAAATTATTTACTTCATTCTTCAGATGTTACTATAAATACTGCAAATAGAAAAATAAGTGTTCTAAAAAAACCAAAAGAAAATTGGAAAATAAAGCTTATAGATACTGGCGAAGATTCTAATACCGCTGGAAGAATTTTAAAAATTCAAAAACACGTTAATAATGAATTTTTACTTACTTATGGCGATGGATTAAGCAATGTAAATATTACCAATTTAATCAATTTTCATAAAAAAAATAAAAAAATAGTCTCACTAACGGGTGTTCAACCAATAGGAAGATTTGGTGCTTTAAAAATTTCTAAAAATAATTTGGTTGAAAATTTTGTCGAAAAACCAATTGGAGATGGAGGTTGGATCAATGGTGGTTTTTTTGTATTTAATAAAAAGATTTTCAAATTTATAAAAAATTCTAATTCTGTTCTAGAGACTGATGTGTTGCCATTAATGGCAAAAAAAAAACAGATAGGTGTATTTAAACATGAAAAATTTTGGCACGCTATGGATACACTTAGAGATAAAAATTATTTATTAAATTTATGGAATTCTGATAAAGCACCTTGGAAAATCTGGAAATAATTGACTGTGAATAAAAATTTTTGGAAAGGAAAAAGAGTTTTAATAACAGGACATACTGGATTCAAAGGATCTTGGCTTTCTATTTGGATGAAAATTTTAGGAGCTAAGGTAACAGGAATTTCTTTACCACCCGAAGGTAAAAAAAATATATTTGAGATAACTAATTTAAAAAAAAAAATAAATAAGAATATTTATTTAAATATAAAAAACAGAAAAGAATTAAAAAATAAAATTGAAGAGGTAAATCCACAAATAATTTTTCATTTAGCGGCCCAGCCTTTAGTAATTGAGTCTTATAAAAATCCTTTAAATACAATTGAAACAAATATATTAGGTACTGCAAACTTGCTTGAAATATCAAGAAAAATTGAATCATTAAAAATTATAATTATTGTCACAACAGATAAAGTTTACAAAAATATTAATAAAAAAAGCTTTTTTAACGAAAATGATCAATTAGGTGGTGATGACATCTATAGTTATTCCAAAGCATCTGTAGAACTCTTAGTAAATTCTTATAAAAAATCATTTTTTAATAGTAAAAAAAAAATTGTAACAGTAAGAGCTGGAAATGTAATTGGCGGTGGTGATTGGTCTAATAATAGACTTATTCCAGATTTTATAAAATCTTATGAAAAAAAAAATAAATTTATAATAAGAAATCCTGACCACGTAAGACCATGGCAACATGTTATGGATTGTCTGTATGGATATATCTTGGTAGCAGAAAAAAAATTCACCAAAAAAACCAAAAAATTTGACGCAATTAATTTTGGACCTAAAAAAAATCAGATATCAAGTGTAAAAAAAGTAGTAGGTATTATATTAGAGACATTAAATATAAAAGTAAAAATATTAAACAAAAATATAAACAAAGACTATAAAGAAAAGAATTTTTTAGCATTAGATAGTTCTTTAGCAAAAAAAACATTAAAATGGTCTCCTAAAATCAATTTAAATGAATCAATTAAATTAACTTTAGATTGGTATATGGAATATTTGAAAAAAAAAAATATGTATGAATATACTTGTAAGCAAATTAAAAATTATATAACTAGGCTTCCATGAGAGTAAATTACGGACAAAACGTATATGATAAACAAGAAATTAGTGCTGTTGTAAAAACACTTAAGTCGGGAACACAAATGGGCCCGTCCGTAGCAAAATTTGAAGAAAAATTATCTAAAATTTTTAGAAAAAAATATTCGCTTTTAGTAAACTCTGGAAGTTCTGCCCTTTTATTAGCTTTCCAAGCTTTGAATTTTAAGAAAGGAGCAAATTTTATAACTCCAGTATTAACATTTGGCACAACTATAGCATCAATGATTCAATCTGGATATACCCCAAACTTTATTGACATAGATAAACAAACTTTATGTATTGACGAAAAACTTATTAAAAAAAAAATAAACAAAAATACCGTTGGATTTTGCATACCAAATTTAATTGGAAATTTACCAAATTGGCAAATAATTAAAAAAATTGCAAAAGATCATGATTTATTAATTATTGAAGATTCAGCAGATACCTTGGGAGCTACATATAATAAATATAGTACTGGTATGTTTAGTGATATTTCCATTACTAGTTTTTATGGGTCCCACATTATAAGTTGCGCAGGAAATGGTGGATCTATATCACTTAATGATAAAAAATTGTACGAAAAATGTAAATTATTAAGATCCTGGGGAAGAAGTTCTTCACTTTATAAAGACTCTGAAAAGATTGAAAACAGATTTAATATTAAATTAGACAATATTGACTATGATAAAAAATTTGTCTTTGAAACTCCAGGCTATAATTTTGAGCCATCTGAAATTGGTGCTGCATTTGGACTTGTGCAATTAAAAAAACTAAAAAATAATTTTAAAATCAGAGAGATCAATTTTAAAAGTCATCTTAAATTTGTAAAAAAATATAAAGATTATTTTATACTTCCAAAAATATATAGCGAAACCAGAACTGCTTGGTTAGCGTTCCCTTTGATTTTAAAAGAAACAAAACTTTTTAATAGAAAAGAGCTAATGATTTATTTAGAAAAAAATGGTATTCAAACAAGAGTTATATTTACCGGAAATATATTAAGACAACCTGGTTTTAAAAAAATAAAATGTTTTAAAAATAAAACTTATCCTAATGCAGATTATTTAATGAAAAATGGTATCTTGATCGGATGTCATCACGGTTTAAACAAATCAAAAATAAATTATATTCAAAATAAGATAGAATTTTTTTTAAAAAAAAAAATTAATGTATAAATTGTTTAAAAATGATTCTATAAATAATTTTGCAAAAAATTTAAGAATACTCACCTTAAAAATGATTTATCATGGTAGAGCTTCTCATATAGCCTCTATATTTTCATGTATTGAAATAATTTCGGTTTTGTATTTTAATCACATGAATTTTTCAAAAAAAAATTATCAAAGAGATACAAGGGATAAGTTTATTTTATCAAAGGGTCATGCGGGAGCAGCTGTCTATGCAGCTTTGGCATTATTAAAAATAATTCCTATAAAAAAACTTGATACATACTACAAAAATGGATCAGTATTTAGTGGTCATGTTTCTCATTATAAGGTTCCAGGAATCGAATATTCAACAGGATCTTTAGGAAGCGGTATTGGAATTGCTTGCGGAGTTGCTTTGGCAAGTAAATTGGATAAAAAAAAATCAAAGATATTTACATTAGTTGGTGATGGTGAATTAAATGAGGGATCTTGCTGGGAGGCCCTACTATTTGCAAATCATCATAAATTAAATAATCTTACAATTATTATAGATCGAAATTATTATCAAAGTATTTTAACTACAGAAAAAACTTTAAAATTAAATCCTTTAAAACAAAAAATAAAATCATTTGGATTAGATGTATTTGAAGTTGATGGCAATGATACTAAACAACTTAAAGATTGTTTAAAAAAAAAAACAACAACAACAAAAGTAATTATCGCCAATACAATTAAGGGCAAAGGTGTGAGCTTTATGCAGAATAACATTAAATGGCATTACAAAAATCCAGATAGAGAAGAATATAATTTAGCTCTTAAAGAGTTAATAAATTAAACTAATGAGAAACGACCTTATAAGATTTATTTTTGATAAAGCAAAAAAAAATAAAAATATTATTCTTTTAACAGGAGATCTTGGATATTCTTTATTTGATGAATTTGCTCAAAAATTACCTAATCAATTTTTCAATATAGGTATTTCTGAGCAAAACATGATTGCAGTTGCAACAGGACTGGCAAAAGAGAAAAAAAAAGTTTTTGTTTATTCTATAGGTAATTTTCCTAGTTTGAGGTGTTTAGAATTTATAAGAAATAATTTATGTTATCATAACTTAGATGTTACAATTATCAGTTGTGGCTCTGGTTATGAATATGGGCAATTAGGGTTTTCTCATCATGCAACTGAAGTATTATCTGTAATAAGATCAATACCTAACATTTCAATTTTCAACCCCGCTACTTTGAAAGAATTAAAACAAATAAAGAGAAAAATATTTTTAAATCAACCTAAGTTTTTGATGGTAAATAAAAATTATATTAAAGAAAATATAAATTTTCATACTTTTCCTATTAAAAAAAAAATAAATGGTAAAATATTAATCTGTACAACCGGTTCTATTTTAGAAGAAGCTATGAAAGCTTCAGTTTTACTAAATAAAAAAAATATAAAAACAGAAATAATTTCATTTCCATTTATAAAACCATTAATATTTAATATAGATTTTATTAATTCTTTAAAAAAGTTTAACTATATTTTTTCTTTAGAGGAAAATAATATAAGTGGAGGTTTTGGAGAACTATTTTTGAATTTGATTAATAAAAATAATTTAAAAATAAATTTTGAAATTATTGGGATTAAAGACGAATTCATCAAAATAGTTGGAGATAAAAATTATTTAAGAAAAAAAGCAAGAATAGATTCTAAATCAATCATTTCTTATATAGAAAAAAAAATAAAAAATTAATCAAAATTAATTTTTTCTGAAATGTAAACACGATCTTTATTTAATAGCATGTTATAAATGTTTGTTACATATTCTCCAATAAATCCAAGAAAAAACAAGTTTAAACCAAAAAAGATAAAAAAACTTACAAGCAATAAAGGTATTCCTTTTTCAATATTTTCAATAAAAAAAAGGTGGTTTATTATGCTATAAAATCCGTAAACAATCGATATTAAAGAAAGAACAAAACCAATAAGTATTAATAATCTAAAAGGTGCATTAGATGCAAATATTAATCCCTTGATACCAGTATTAATTAAAGATTTAAGAAGTTCTTTGCTTTTTCCAAGTTTTCTTTTTTTGAACGTATAGCTAATACGGCAAACATTATCTGTGAAAGATATTGGTAAACTTCTTATAAAAGGTGAATTATCTTTAATTTCTATAATTTCGTTTAAAATTTTTTTATCAATAAGTTGAAAATCTGAAATATTTAATGGGATTGAGTTTAGAGATATCTTGTTGATTATTTTATAGTATATAAATCTTATATTTCTGATAATAAAATTTTCTTGTCTTTTATCTCTTGTCCCATAAACAACATCAAACCCTTCTTCCCATTTAGATAAAAAATCAGGTATTAATTCAGGAGGATCCTGCATATCCGAAGGTAAAAAAAGAAAAACTGCGTCTCCTGAGGCATATTTGATTGCATTAAATGTAGACATTTGAGATCCAAAATTTTTAGCATTAAATAGAACTTTAATTTTTTTATCTTGAGAGGCTAAATTTCTAAGAATTTTTTTTGTCTCACTTTTTGAATTATTATCTGTAATAATATGTTCATATTCATATTTTTCTAAATTTTTAAATATTTTTTTTACTGAATTTGTTAAATCGATTAAATTTTCTTTTTCATTAAAACAGGGAGTTATTATAGAAATTTTTTTCATATTATTGTATATAACCTATTAAAATTTTATCCAATTAAAAATATTAAAATAAAATTATAAATACAATGAACAACTCTAAAATAATTGATTATAAAATAAAAAAGTATTTTAGATTTCTAAAAAGTACTAAATCTTTAGAAAAGACTTTAGTAAATAGGATCATAATAAACGAAAATTATTATTTATTACCACTTTCAAAATTATTTTTAGAAAATCACGAATTAATTAAAAAACTTACTTTCTATAGAAATAAATACAAGAAATATTATCCAACTCAATTTAAAGCAACTTTGGCCTCCACAAAAAATTGGATAAAGAAACTCATATCAACAAATAATAGAATAATGTTTTTACTATTTAATAAAGAAAACTCTATATGTGGAATTATGGGTTTATTGAAACATCAAAATTCAATCAATAGCTTGGAGATAGATAATGTAATTAAATTTGAAAATTGTAAAGACAAAAGAATTTTTTCAAAAGTTTTAAAAGAATTATTAATATTCTCAAAAGAAATTCTATTTGTTGAAAATGTTCAGCTTAAAGTAATGAGTACAAACTTAAGAGCCATAAATTATTATAAAAAAAATGGATTTAAAATTATATTAAAAATTCCTTTAATTAAAAAAAAATTAAAAAATAAAACTTTATTATTAGAAAATTCCTATAAAAAAATCTCTGAAAACGTAAAAGGCACTTTTTTTTATTTAATGAAATATCAAGAATTGAAAATCAAAAAGAAAAAAAGTCTAATTTTGACTGGAGGACCGTCTATTTCGCATTATGAAATATCTAATGTAGATAATGCAATACGCCATGGATGGAATAAAAATCATTCAAATTATATAAAAAAATTAGAAAACCAATTTTCTTCATACCTAAATTCAAAATATTCAATAGCAACATCAAGTTGCACTGGAGCAATACATGTTGGTTTATTAGCCTTAGGTGTAAAAAAAGGAGATGAAGTTATTGTTCCAGATTTCAGTTGGGTGGCAACAGCTAGAGCTGTACAATTGGCAGGCGCAACTCCTATTTTTTGTGATGTTGAAAAAGATACTTGGAATATGTGCCCAAATTCACTCGAAAAAAAAATTAATAAAAAAACAAGAGTAGTAATCCCTGTTCACATGTATGGAGAGCCTGCAAAAATGTTTGAATTAAAAAAAATTTGTGATCATTATAAAATAAAAATTATTGAAGATGCAGCACCCGCAATTGGAGCAAAAATTAACAATAAAATGTGCGGAACATTTGGAGATTTTGCTACTTTCAGTTTTCAAGGAGCAAAATTATTAGTTGCAGGTGAGGGAGGAGTACTTACAACAAAAAATAAAAGTTTATATGAAAAAGCAAAAAAAATTGCTGATTTTGGAAGAAGTTTAAAAAGAACTTTTTGGATAGAAGAGCCAGGTTTGAAATATAAAATGTCAAATATACAAGCATCCATAGCTTTAGGGCAATTGAACAGGGTTGAAGAGTTTGTAATTAAAAAAAGAAAAATATTTCAACTATATTACGAAAGATTAAAAAATTTAGAACCATTAATTACAATGCATAAAGAAAATGAAACTTCATTTAGTACATACTGGATGAGCAGTGCATTATTAAATACTAGAATTAATAGAGAGAATTTTTTGAATAAATTGTTTGAAAAAAATATAGATACAAGACCAACATTTCCAAAAATAAGCGATTATCCAATTTGGGGAAAAAAAATCAGAGTTAATAATTACAATTCCTCTACTATAGGATCAAAGGGTTTAAATTTACCAAGTGGATTAAAACTAAGTGTGTCAGAAATAGATTATATTTGTGATACTATTCAAAGTATTTTAAAATAAAAATAATTTTTGATAATTTAAGTTTTTAAATATTTATATTAACAAAATAATAACCAAATTTTTTTTCAATTTTCAGATTATTTTTTAATTTATAAGTTGAACATGGAGATTTACTATACATACATAAACCATCAAATTGATAAATTATCATATCATTTTCAAAAAAAATTTTCTTTGAATTAACTTTTTCATTGGTGTGATAGGAATATATTTTAGGCCAAATATAATCTGACTCTGTGTTTTTGGAATATCTTTGAATTTGTTTTCCAGAAAAAATTATAATGCATAAAATTAAGACAAATTTACTAGTTTTAATTAAACTTCTTTTATCAATTTTAAAGCATGCAAAGTTTATAATTAGTATAAAAAAAGATATTAAATAAGAGTATCCATATCTATATAGTGGAAATTTTGTAAAAAAAATAAAAGTTCCAATAAAGCTAAAAAATATAAAAAAATTTAAAAATTGATTTTCATTAAGTATTATAAGTTCTTTTGATGTTTTTTTAGATCTAATTAGATAAACAATAATTAAACAGGCCAAAAAATAAGGAATAATTATATTAAACATAATAATTCCATGTTTTTTAGACCATGATGAAAACCAGTTAAATTTTTTATTATACTCTTCCATTGATATTTTTTTATCATTTCGATTTGGCCAATCTTTTGACCACGCTTCTCCTGAAATACTAGCAGTTTTAATTTCTCCCATATCGGTCCAATTTAAACTATTGAAGCAGGTTTGTTTAATTGGGTAAAGTAAGCATCCAGAAATTATTACGTTTTTAAAAATCCAAAAAATAAAAAAAAATGCTGAGAATGAATAAAGTACTTTTAAATTTTTAAAAGTTACATCTTTTAAAAAACAATATAATGGAATTATTAAAACTACAATTAAAGTTGTTTTATTTATAAATGCAAAAACAGCAATTAGAGAAATAAAAAACAGGCACGGTTTTTTTTTTTCAAGTAATTTCGATATCAAATAAAATAATGACAGATGTGCTACCGCATCGTTACCAAATGCACTATATCTGTTAATTTTATAACTTATAAAGATAACTATGAATAACGAAAATATATTTGCATGAGAAATATTATTTGGATCTCTAATTATTTTTAAAACCTTATTAAAGAAATAAATAATAAAAAACGTAACTATACTCGCAAGAGGAATAACAATCCCAATATCTTTAAAAATAAAATTATTATTGATAGCTGAAAGATATTGAATAATTGATACAGTTCCGAACCTAAAATGTATATTTGATAATCCAAATATTATTTTATTTTCATTTAAAAAACTAACATAAGGTAAATGATAAAGTCCTGCATCTGGTCTATTTACATTGCTATAAAGTAACAAGGCACTTGTAATTATAGAAGTTAAAATAATATATAAAATCTCTTTTTTCTTAAAATTAGTTTTTCTCTTAGTTAATAAAAAAATTATACCTATTAACAATATCAGTGTATTTATTTCTTTATTTAAAGGTAAAAAAAAATTTAATATTAAAGCTAAAAAAGATAGAAAAATACAACCAAGTATCGATCTATCGTTTATATTTTCAATTCTATTTATAAAATTTTTGTATTTTAAAAAATGACCATAAGAATAAAACATTACATTTGAAATCAATGAATATATTATTATTTCAATCATTAGCTAAAATGTAATATATCTATCTAAATAATGCTTACAATTATTATTCCAGTTTATAATGAAATAAATACTATTGAAAAAATATTATATAAAGTTAATGAAATTAATTTCATTTCAAAAGAAATAATTTTAGTAGATGATGCCTCTACGGATGGAACAAAATCATTAATAAAGAGTAAATTATCAAAAAAAGTTGCAAAAGTTATTTACCATAAAGAAAATCAAGGTAAGGGATCAGCAATTAGATCAGCTCAGAGTTTTATAAATGGTGACTATGTAATCATTCAGGATGCTGACTTAGAATATAACCCTAATGATTATTATAATTTATTAAAACCTATTATAAATGGAAGGAGTGATGTGGTTTATGGATCAAGAGTGCTAAATAAAAATAGATATAAATTAAAAAATTTTACGTCTATTTTTAGAATATTTGCAAATCATATGCTAACAATTATATCTAATTTAATAAATAATCAAAAGTTAACAGATGCACACACATGTTATAAATTATTTAAAACTGATATATTTAAAAATATAAAGTTAGAAGAAAATGGTTTTAGTTTTTGTCCAGAAGTAACAACTAAAATATCTAATATGAAAATCAATATTATTGAAATTCCAATTTCTTACAAAGGCAGAGACTATAAAAGTGGGAAAAAAATAAAATTTTCGGATGCCCTCAAAGCGTTAAATACTTTAATTAAGTATAAATTTTTTAAAAAATGATTTATTAAACTGTTAAGAAATGAAAAAAAAAGCAATTATATTTGGTATTACTGGTCAAGATGGTTCATATTTGGCAGAATTTTTGCTAAAAAAAAATTATGAAGTTCATGGAGTTAAAAGAAGATCTTCCTCTTTTAATACAGCAAGAATAGATCATTTATATCAAGACCCTCATGAAAAAAATAAAAATTTATATCTTTATTATGGGGATGTCACTGATAGTTTTTCAGTATCTTCTTTAATTAAAAAAGTTAAACCAGATGAAGTATATAATTTAGCCGCTCAATCACATGTTGCCGTGTCTTTTGAAGTGCCCGAATATACAGCTAATGCAGATGCAATCGGTGCATTAAGAATTCTTGAGTCAATAAGAAGTAATAAGCTTGAGAAAAAAACAAAATTTTATCAGGCTGGCACTTCAGAAATGTTTGGAAAAGTTCAAACAGTACCTCAAAATGAAAAAACACCTTTTTACCCTAGAAGTCCTTATGGTGTAGCAAAAGTCTATGCTCATTGGGTAACTGTGAATTATAGAGAGACTTATAACATTTTTGCATGTAATGGAATTTTGTTTAATCATGAGAGTCCAGTTAGAGGTGAAACTTTTGTAACCAAAAAAATTGTTAGTGCTTTATGTAAAATAAAAAATGGAAAACAAAAAAAATTATATCTTGGAAATCTGGACGCAAAAAGAGATTGGGGTCATGCTAAGGATTATGTTCAGGCAATTTGGAAAATGATGCAAAAAAAAACGCCAAGTGATTATGTTATCGCAACAGGAAAACAATATTCAGTAAAGGAATTTACCAACTTAGTTTTAAAAGAATTAAAAATTCAATTTAAATGGATAGGAAAAGGAATTAATTCTAAATGTTATAATGATTTAGGAAAATGCATTATAGAATGTGACAAGAAATATTTTAGACCACTGGAAGTTGACACTTTATTAGGAGATTCAAGAAAAGCCAGAAAAGAATTAAAGTGGAAACCAAAGTATAAAATAAATGATTTAGTTAAAGAGATGGTTTATTATGAAAATCTCAACTTAACTAAAAGATGATTAAATATAATTCTAGAATTTTTATAGCAGGGCATAAAGGATTGGTTGGAAGCGCAATATATAGAAAATTAAAAGAAAAGGGATATAAAAACTTAATAATAGCAGATAGAAAAAAATTAGATCTTAGAGATCAACAAAAGTTAATTAAATTTCTTAAAATAAAAAAACCTGATTTTATTTTTATAGCTGCAGCAAAAGTAGGTGGAATATATTTTAATTTAAAATTTAAAGCTGATTTTATTACTGAAAATATTCAAATACAAACTAACTTAATCCATGGTGCTTACAAATGTGGAATAAAAGAATTAATTTTTTTAGGTTCTAGTTGTGTATATCCTAAGAATTGCAAGCAACCTATAAAGGAAGATAATCTTTTATCTGGTAAACTTGAGGAAACAAACGATGCGTATGCAATTGCAAAGATTGCAGGGATAAAAATGTGTCAAAGTTATAATGAGCAATACAACACAAATTACAAATGTTTAATGCCTACAAATACATTTGGTCCAAATGATAATTATGACGAAAATAATTCGCATTTTTTTCCAGCACTAATAAAAAAAATACATCAATTAAAGATAAATGATAAAAAAATAATAACATTGTGGGGAGATGGCAAACCCAAACGAGAAGTAATTCACGTAGATGATTTAGCTGACGCTTGTGTTTTTTTTATGAAAAAAAAAACCAAAGAATTTTTGATAAATATTGGCACAGGTAGAGATTTTACAATTAAGTATTATTTGGAATTAATTGCAAAAGTAATATTAGGTAATAATAAAGTAATAATTAAATATGACAAGACTAAACCAAATGGTGTTTTAAGAAAAGTAATGGATGTCTCTTTAGCCAAAAGATATGGCTGGAAATCTAAAATAAATTTAAAGCAGGCTATAAAAATGACTTATGAATCATTTTTAAACGAATTAAATTAATGAAAGATTTGATCATCGTAACTGGGGGTGCAGGTTTTATAGGTTCAAATTTAATTCAATTATTATTAAAGAAAACAAAGTATAAAATTTATAGTATTGATAATTATTCAACTGGTGAAAAAAAAAATCATATAATTAATAAAAGAATAAAGTATATTAAAGAGCATACTAAAAATATATCAAAAGTCTTCAATTCAAGAAGAAAAAAAATTAAAGTAATTTTTCATTTTGGTGAATTTGCTCGTATTTATCAAAGCTTTTCTAGTATGAATGAATGTATAGATTCTAATTCAGTAGGATCTCACGAGGTTTTTAATTTTTGTTTTGTTAATAAAATTAAACTTATATATTCTGCGACATCCGCAAGTATAGGCAATAATGGTAAAGACAAAAACCTATCACCTTATGCTTTTACAAAAGCAAAAAATTTAGAATTATTAGAAAATTATAAAAAATGGTTCAGTTTAAAGTTTGAAATTATTTATTTTTATAATGTTTATGGTCCAAAGCAAATTAAAAGTGGGAAAATGGCGACTGTAATCGGAATATTTGAAGATCAATATAAAAATAATAAATATTTAACAGTAGTTAAACCAGGTACACAAACTAGAAGATTTACACATGTAAGTGATACTATTAATGCATGTTATTTAGCATTTATGAAAAATAAAAATCGACACTACAGTATATCTCATAAAAAAAGTTACTCTATTTTACAAGTTGCTAAAATGTTTGGTCACAAAATTAAATTTTTACCTAATAGGCCTGGAGAAAGGTATGCATCTGCCCTTACCAACATGAACCTTTCTAATAAAGTTTATAAGCTTTATGGAAAAATTGAGCTTAAAAACTACATAAAATCAATCAAAAATAAATAAATTCATACTAATTCTTTGTTTACAATATTAATTATTTAGCTATAAATCATTCGCCGGTGGTTATTGCGTTGGTGTTATACCCGATCCCATTCCGAACTCGGAAGTCAAGCCCTGCAGCGCCGATGGTACTTTGTCTTAAGACATGGAAGAGTAGGTCATCGCCGGCTTAAAATAATATTATGAAAATAAAAAGTTCTTTAAAATCAATAAAAAAAAGAGACCTTAATTCAAAATTAGTAAGAAGAAGAGGTCGGGTTTACGTTATAAATAAAACAAATCCAAAATTTAAAGCAAGACAAAAATAAATTTTATGGATCATGAAAACCATAAGAATACTTGGAATAATTTTACTAAATTTGTTCTGTGGGGAACTGTCGCTGTAGTACTTGTTTTAGTTTTAATGGCAATATTTCTTTTGTAATATCTTATTTTATTTTTAATATGAATTTAGCTTCAATTTCAGAAAATCTAGATATTGAAAAGCGAATAGCGATAACCCCAGAAATTGCAAAAAAATATATCAGCCTAGGGTTCAATTTAACATTACCTAATGATTATGGAACTCATTTAGGTTTTAATGATGAAGTTTATAAAAATTTGGGAGTTAATTTTTTAGATAATGAAGAAAAAATAGTTAAAAACTCAGAAGTAGTTATTCAAATAGGGTTGCCTGTTAAGGAAAAATTATCATTTTTTAAAGAAAATCATACCTTAGTTGGTTCATTAAACGCTTTTGTAAATAAAGAAATATTAGAGAATTTAAAATTAAAAAAAATAAATATTTTTTCTCTAGAGTTGCTACCAAGAATAACAAGAGCACAGTCAATGGATATTTTGTCATCTCAAGCTAATCTTGCTGGTTATAAAGCTGTTGTAGAAGCCTTCCAAGTTTATGAAAGAGCAATTCCAATGATGATGACTGCAGCTGGAACTATTCCAGCAGCAAAAGTATTAATAGTTGGTGCTGGAGTTGCCGGATTACAGGCTATTGCAACTGCTAAAAGAATGGGAGCTATAGTATTTGCAACAGATGTAAGGATGGCCTCAAAAGAACAAGTTGAAAGTTTAGGAGGAAAATTTCTTACAATTGAAGGATCTGAGAATTTAGAAACCGAAGGTGGTTACGCAAAAGAAGCGTCAGATGAATTTAAAAAAAAACAAGAAGAACTACTTTCAGAAACATTAAAAAAAATTGACATAATAATATGCACTGCTTTAATCCCAGGTAGAGAAGCTCCAAAAATAATTAAAGAGGAAATGTTTAAAAACTTACAACCAGGTTCAGTCATTTATGACTTAGCAGCAGTTCAAGGTGGAAATACTGTATTTACTGAAGTTGATAAAATTGTTGAAAAAAATGGTGTTAAAATTTTAGGTGAGGCAAATATATTAAATAAATTACCCATATCAGCTTCAAATTTATATGCTAAAAATGTATTTAACTTTATCTCAAATTTATATGATGAAGAAAATAAAAAATTAAATATTAATTTAGAAGATGAAATTATAGAGAAAACACTTATTAAGTAGAATTATGGAAATAGATCCTTTTATATTCAGATTAAGTATATTTATATTATCAATTTTTGTTGGCTATTATGTTGTATGGAGTGTAACTCCTTCTTTACACACACCTTTAATGTCAGTTACAAATGCAATTTCTTCAGTAATAATCGTAGGTGCTATAATTGCAGCTTTGTCTGGAAGTGATGGAGTCGTTTTTTCGTCATCTAGTATTTATGGATTTTTGGCAATTATTTTAGCAGCAATTAATATTTTTGGTGGATTTTTAGTAACCCAAAGAATGTTAGCTATGTATAAAAAAAAGAAAAAGGATAAACAATAAATGTCTGCAAATTTATCTGCGATTTTATATTTAGTATCTGGGGTGTTATTCATCTTAGCTTTAAGAGGTTTGTCGTCTCCTGAAACTTCAAGACAAGGAAATTTATTTGGAATAATCGGAATGGTCATTGCTGTAACAGTTACATTTCTTTCTGTTAGTAATTTTAGCTCTGGATTTATTTATGTTATAATATTTTTAGCTATCGGTGGCAGCATTGGAGCATTTATAGCATATCGTATACCAATGACTGCAATGCCAGAATTAGTTGCAGGCTTTCATAGTTTAGTCGGTCTAGCAGCAGTATTTGTTGCAATCTCAGCATTTATAAACCCATCAGCCTTTAATCTTGGAACTCCAGGAAATATTAAGCTTGCAAGCTTAATCGAAATGGCGATAGGAGCATCTGTTGGTGCGATCACTTTTTCTGGTTCTGTTATAGCTTTTTTAAAATTACAAGGAATAATGTCAGGTGCACCTATAACTTTTAAGGGTCAGCACTTATTAAACGCTCTATTATTAATATTGGTTCTAATATTAACAATTTATCTTTGTTCAACTCAATTATCTAATCTATTTTGGATATTAATCGCGGTTTCTTTTTTAATAGGGTTTTTGATTATCATTCCTATTGGTGGTGCAGATATGCCAGTTGTAATCTCAATGTTGAATTCTTATTCAGGATGGGCTGCAGCTGGAATAGGATTTACTTTAGAAAATACAGCTCTGATCATAACAGGTGCATTAGTTGGATCATCTGGAGCTATACTTTCGTATATTATGTGTAAGGGAATGAACAGATCATTCTTTAATGTAATATTAGGTGGTTTTGGTTCTACCGACCAAACAACCGGAGGCCAAAGTAAAGAACAGAGACCAGTAAAAAGTGGTAATGCAGATGATGCAGCTTTTTTAATGAAAAATGCCTCTTCAGTTATAATTGTTCCAGGTTATGGGATGGCAGTAGCACAAGCACAGCATGCTTTAAGAGAAATGGTAGATACATTAAAAAAGAACGATATAAAAGTTTCTTATGCAATTCACCCTGTTGCAGGAAGAATGCCTGGTCATATGAATGTTTTACTTGCTGAAGCAAATGTTCCGTATGATGAGGTTTTCGAGTTAGAGGAAATAAACAACGATTTTGCAAATGCAGATGTTGCATTTGTCATTGGAGCAAATGATGTTACTAACCCTGTAGCAAAAACAGATCCTCAAAGCCCAATATATGGAATGCCAGTTTTAGATGTAGAAAAATGTAAGTCAGTATTGTTTGTTAAGAGAAGCTTATCTCCAGGATATGCAGGAATCGATAACGATTTGTTCTATAAAGAAAATACTTTAATGTTGTTTGCAGATGCAAAAAAAATGACAGAAGATATTACAAAGAATTTGTAGATCTTATGACCACTAAAATTTTTTGTGATATTGCAAACATTTCATCAATTAAAAAATTCAATCATAAATCAATTGTAAAAGGATTTACAACTAATCCGAGCCTAATGAGAAAAGCTGGAGCAAAAGATTATGAATCATACTCTAAACAAATACTCAAAGTTTGCAAAAATAAACCAATTTCTTTTGAAGTATTTGCTGATGATCAAAAATCTATGATTGAACAAGGAGAGAAAATAAATACTTGGGGTAAAAACATATATGTAAAAGTTCCAGTTGTTAACTCAAAAAATAAGTTTTCAGGAAAGGTCATCAAAGAGTTAAATAGTAAAAATATTAAGTTGAATATAACAGCAGTATATACAGCTAAACAAACTTCAAAAATACTTAAAGTAATAAATAAAAAAACAAATGTAATTATATCTATTTTTGCTGGACGAGCAGGAGACACTGGCAAAGATCCAATTCCTGAATTTGTCAAAAGTATAAAAATAGCAAAAAATTTCAAAAATGTTAAAATTTTATGGGCGAGTGTTAGAGAACCATACAATTATGTTCAAGCAAAACAATTAGGATGTCATATAATAACGATACCACCATCAATTATTGAAAAAATAGAAAAATTCGGGAAAACATTTGACCAACTTACAACAGAAACTGTTAAAGCTTTTTTAATTGATAGCAAGAAGTCTAAATTTAAGATTTAATTGGTTGCGGGGGACGGATTTGAACCGCCGACCTTCAGGTTATGAGCCTGACGAGCTACCAGACTGCTCCACCCCGCGGTGTTTTTAAATTCTATTTTTAAGTTTGTTTAGTTTTTTTACTCTTTTAATATTTTCTTGAAGTATTCTTTTTTTCTTTTCGGATGGTTTTTCGTATGTATTTTTAAGTTTAATAACTTTAAAAAAACCATCTCTTTGAAGTTTTCTTTTTAAAACTCTCAAAGCTTGTTCAACATTGTTATCCTTTACTTCTATTTTAATAACTACCTCCAAAAAAGTGGTTAGTTAACACTTTTATAAATTTATGTCTATTTTTTTTATTCATTATATTGATGCTTGATTAGTCTTGGATTGTTTTTCTTTCTCCTTTTTTTCTCTTTTTATTCGTCTTTCTGCTTTTTCAATAGCTTCTACTAAATCTTTCTGTGAAAACAAATTTAATGCTACAGGGTCTTTGGGATTAAGATTGTTATAATTCCAGTAGCTTTTGTTTCTAATTGATGTTACAGAATTTTTTGTAATTCCAACTAATTTTGCAATTTGAGAATCTTTAAGAATATTGTGTTGCTTTAACAACCATAATGCAGAGTCTGGTTTGTCCTGTCTTTTTGAAAGTGGAATATATTTCTTTATTTTTTTTTCATTGTTAGATATTTCAATGTCTCTACTTTTAATTTGTAGTGGACGATTTTCATCTTTTGATGATAATTCAATCTCTTCTCTTGAAAGTTGTCCTGATATGATAGGGTTATAGGCTTTTATACCTTTGGCCACTTCTCCATCTGCAATTCCTTGAATTTCAACCTCATGCAACTTACAAAAGTTAGCAATTTGTTTAAATGTTAATGTTGTGTTTTCAACTAACCAAACGGCTGTAGCCATTGGCATTAAAGGTGCATCTGACATTTAGTTTTTCTTTTCTGATTTAAAGTTTTGAAATTTTTTGTTAAATTTACTAATTCTACCCTTATCCATTAGTTTTTGTTTTCCACCTGTCCACGCAGCATGAGATTTCGGATCTATTTCTAATTTTAATATTTCACCTTCTTTTCCCCAGGTTGATTTTGTCTCAAATTGGGTTCCATCTGTCATTTCCACTTTTATTGTGTGGTAGTTTGGGTGAATGTCTTTTTTCATACCGAGACTTATAACAAAAGAATTTTATAACACAATTAAAAGTTCCTTAATTTTTCAAGCATTTTATCATGAATTGCACCACTTGACGCCCTAATGTCAATATTATTGGCTTTGAATTTGTTTATATCATTTACGATTCCACCTGCTTCAAATACCATTAAAGCTCCTGCAGCAACATCCCAAAGATTAATTTTGTTATGGAAATACCCATCCAATCTTCCTGATGCAACATATGCTAAATCTAGCGCGGCGCATCCACTATACCTCATATTTAAATTACTGAACTTTACACCTTCGTGATTACTAGAAAACAAGCAATCATCAAGTAAATTTTTTTGGGATACTCTTAACCTCTGATTATTTAAAAAGGCTCCTTTATTTTTTTCTGCAAAAAACATTTCATCTTTTATAGGGTCAAAAATCAAACCACTTACTATTTCCCCATTAGATTGTAGAGCAATACATATTGCAAAATGTGGTATGCCATGAAGGAAATTTGTAGTTCCATCAATAGGATCTATTATCCAAACATTTTCTTTATCTTTATTATTAATAACCCCGACCTCCTCTGAAAGGAATGAATAATTTTTTTTTGTTTTAGAAAGTTCTTCAATCAAAACTTTTTCAACATGCTTATCAGTTTTTGTAACAAAATCGTATGGACCCTTTTTAGATACTTGTAATTTTTCAACTTCACCAAAATCTCTTATTACTGATTTAGATGCTTTTTCAGCAGCTTTAATCATTACATTTAAGTTGGAGGATATAGAAATCATTCTTTTAAATTTTTTTGATATATTCAAGAGTTCTGGTATCAACTATCACTTCATCACCTGACTCAATAAAAGGTGGAACCTGAATGTTTAAACCATTATCTAGTATTGCTGGTTTATAAGATGAGGACACAGTCTGACCTTTTAATGCCACATCTGTAGAATCTACTTTGCATTTTACTTGATTAGGAAGCTCAATTGTTATCGGATTTTCATTATAAAAACTTACTGATACCTCTAGATTTTCAGTTAATAATTTACCTTTCTCACCAATTATATCTTTATTTATTTCTATTTGTTCAAATGTTTTGGGTTCCATAAAGAAAAAATTATTTTCATCACTATATAAAAAATTAAAAGTTGTTTCCTCTAATGATGCTTTCTCGACTGTTTCGCTAGATCTAAACCTCTCATTTAATTTTGTATTTTTATTTACACTTTTCATTTCAACTTGCGCAAAAGCACCACCTTTTCCTGGTTTTACATGCTGAGTTTTCAAAACTTGCCACAAATCGTTTTTATACTCTAAAAGCATTCCAACTCTAATCTCACCAGCATTAATTTTCATTTAAGTCTTTCTATAGCTTGTAATGGTTTATATTTTTTATTTTTCCAAATGTAGCCTGAAATAGCTAAAAAATTTGCTTTATTCAATAATAGATTTTTATAATTAATAGAGTTAATTCCACCAATTGCTACTATTGGAGTTTTTGTGAATTTTTTAATATTATTTAAAATTTTAATAGAAGCTACATGCTTTGTTTTTTTTGTTTTAGATTGATAAAAGGCACCAAAAGCAATATAGCTAGCTTTGGCTTCAATTGCTTTTTTTGCTAAATTTATTGAATTATGACATGTAACTCCTATAATTTTTTTACCAAGTATTTTTTTTGCTATTGTAATATCTGTATCTTTTTGACCTAAATGGCAACCATCAGCATTTAATTTTAAAGCTAGCATAGGATCATCATTAATTATAAATTTTACTTCATTTTTATTGCAAATTTTTTTAATTTTTTTTCCAATAATTATTTTCTTCTCATAAGAGTACATTTTAAGTCTAAGCTGAAAAAAACTTATTTTGCCAGTTTTTAAAACTAATTTTAAATTTTTGTAGAAAGCACTATTTATTCTATTAGGAGAAATAAGATAAATAAATTTTTTTTTATTTATTTTCAAGTTCGATAGCCCATTTTCCTTGAGCAGCCAAGGTACACATTTTAGCCCGATGATTAAAAGTATTTTGAGCTGCTTCTTTTTCCTTAATATTCTTTGACCAAACTTTTAATGCACTTTGTTGAAGAGCTCTTCCATATGAATAGGTCATTATGAAATTTGTATTGTTATTTATATTTATTAAATTTAAATTTTCAGTAGCTTCTACTTCAGATTGACCCCCTGATAAGAAGGCTATTCCGGGCACTTCCTTTGGCACTGAATTTTTAAGACATTCAAGTGTTTTAAGTGAAACTTCCTCCTTAGAAATTTTGTCTTTTGATAAGTTTCCAGATAAAATCATATTTGGTTTTAATATAATTCCTGACAAATCAACTTTGTGTATAATTAGTTCTTCAAAACATTTTCTAATTACTTCTGATGTAACATTTAAACAAATATTAGCAGAATGATTTCCATCCATTAAAACCTCGGGTTCTACTATTGGAACCATTCCACTTTCTTGAACAAGTGCAGAGTACCTAGCAAGTGCATGAGCATTACTGCTAATTGCAAGTTTGGTTGGATATTTTTCACTTATAGAATAAACACCTCTCCATTTTGTAAATCTAGCTCCAAGACTATAATACTGTTTTAGTCTATCTCTGAGGCCGTCTAAACCCTCTGTAATTTTTTCTTCAGGAGAGTTTGCCAAATCTTTCGCACCCGTATCAACTTTAATTCCAGTTACTACACCCGTGCTAGATATCAAATCAGGTATTGATTTTCCTGAGCTTGAAGTTTGATTTATAGTTTCATCATAAAGAATAACACCGCCTATATAATCCTTCATTCCCTCTGATGAAAAAAGAGTTTCTCTGAACGAAAGTCTATTTTCTGGAGTTGACTTGACATTTACAGCTTCTAGTCTTTTTGTCATAGTTCCATTGCTTTCATCAGCCGCAAGGATTCCTTTGCCATTGGAAATTATTTGAAGTGCAATTTTATTTAGTTCAGACATTTTAATTCAATGCGGTTATACCAGGAAGGTTTTTACCTTCAAGATATTCTAAAAAAGCTCCACCTGCAGTTGAAACAAAATTAAAACTATTAACAGACTTTAAATTATTTAATAAAGAAACGGTATCTCCACCACCTACAACTGAAAAAATTTTGTTTACTTTGTTATTCGCAATTATTTTTTTTGCTATCTGAATACTTCCATTAGCAAAATTTGGATTTTCAAAATATCCAGCAGGCCCATTCCAAAGTATTGTTTTACTATTATCAATAATATTTATAATTTTTTCTATAGTTTTTGGACCAATATCTAGTATCATTTCATCAGTTAATATTTCATTCAATTCTTTTTTTTGCGAAGATCCATTTAAATCTTTAGATACAAGAACATCTATTGGATAAATTATTTTACATTTTTCTTTTTTTGAAAGATCAATAATTTCTCTTACTATTCGATCACAATTTTTTTCTTTAATCGATTTTCCAATACTATTGCCATAAAATTCTATAAAATTATTAGCCATACCTCCAACAATTACAATGTTGTCAAATTTAGGTATCAAATTTTTAATAATATTAATCTTAGTAGAAATTTTAGACCCGCCAATAATACATGTAATTGGTCTTGTAATTTCAGAAATTATTTTATTAAGTGCATTCACTTCTAAATCTAATTGCAATCCAGAAAATGAGGGTAAGAATTTTGGGATTTCATAAATTGATGCATGTGCTCTGTGGGAACAAGAGAAAGCATCATTAACATATATGTCTCCCAAATTTGATATAAGCTTAGCAAACTTACTATCATTTTGCTCCTCCTCTGAATAAAATCTAATATTTTCTAAAACAATAATTTCTTCATTATAGTCATTAAAAAAATTTTTATTTTTTATTTTCCTAATATTGTCACCAATAAGTTTTACTTTTTTTTTTAATTTATTTTGTAATTCTTCACAAATTGGTTTAAGAGAGAGTTCTTTAACAATTTTACCTTTTGGTCTTCCGACATGAGATAATATTATAATTTTAGCTTTTTCTTTAATTAGAAATTTTAAAGTAGGAAGAATCTTATCAATTCTAGTTGTATCTATTATCTTGTCTTTTTCTAAAGGAACATTTAAGTCTAGCCTTAGTAATATTTTTTTACTGTTTAAATTTTTTTCGTTTATAATACTTCTCATTAAGAGATTTTATGCAAAGTTTCAGCGATATCACACATTCTATTAGAAAAGCCCCATTCATTATCATACCAGGCTGATATTTTACCCATATTACTTCCAACTACATTTGTTAAAGAAGCATCTACTATTGCAGAAGCTGGATGATGATTAAAATCTATAGATACTAATTTTTCATGAGTAACTTCTAATATATTTTTTAATTTATTTTTTGATGCTTGTACAAAGGCATCATTAATTTTTTTTACGTTAATATTTTTTTTTGTACAAAAAACTAATTCTACAAGAGAAACATTCGGAGTAGGTACTCTCATTGCAACACCTTCTAATTTTCCTTTGAGGTTTGGTATTATTTCTCCTATTGCTTTTGAAGCTCCTGTTGATGTAGGAACTATTGATTGGCTCGCAGATCTTGCTCTTCGAGGATCTTTGTGAGAATTATCTAAAATTCTCTGATCGCTAGTAAATGCATGAATTGTAGTCATAAAACCTTTTTCAATTTCAAAATTTTCATCAAGAACACTAGTTACTGGTGCTAGACAATTAGTGGTGCATGACGCTGCAGATATTATTTCATCTTTTTTAGTAATTATATTTTCATTAACACCAAACACTATTGTTTTATCAGCATTTTTACATGGAGCAGAAACGATAACTTTATTTGCACCATTTTTTATATGAGCAAGAAGTTTTTCTTTTGAGTTAAATTTTCCAGTACATTCAAAAACATAATCAACATCATGTTTTTTCCAATTAATGTCTTCAATTTTTGTTTCTTGAGAAAAAGTAATTTTATTTTTATTTATTATTAAATGATTTGGATCAAAATTTAAATCAGCATTTAATTTCCCATGTATAGAATCGTATTTAATTAATTTAGATGTAGTTTCTGAATTTGACCTATTGTTTATATGATTAATTTTTAAATTTTTATTTTTACTTTCGACAATTGATCTAACAACCATACGACCAATCCGTCCCATCCCGTTTATTCCAATTTTAATTGTCATTTTATTTTTTTAATAATTTTTTAGTAATATTTTTAATGTTTGTACTCTCTAAGCCAAAATATTTATAAATATCTTTATAGGGTGCACTTTTACCGAATTTATCAATTCCAAAAGCAGTACCGTTATCACCTACATATTTTTTCCAACAATCACTTGATCCAGCTTCAATAGATATTTTAAATTTTGTTTCTTTTAAAATTTTTTTTTTGTAAGATTTTGATTGTAATTCGAAAAGTTCCATACAAGGCATTGATATCACTTTGGAATATATTTTATCTTTGGCTAATTTATGGCTAACCTCTTTTGCAAGACTAACTTCAGATCCGCTCGCTAATATTGTTAAATTAATTTTTTTACTTGTTCTTAAAAGCTCATAAGCACCTAATGAGCATAAGTTTTTATTTGAGTATGTTTTTCTTACTGGATTTAAATTTTGTCTTGTTAAAGACAGAACACTAGGTGTTTTTGAGCTTTTTAAGGCATGCTCCCAACACTCGATAGTTTCAATTCTATCTGAAGGCCTAAATACATTTAAGTTTGGTATAACACGTAAGCCTGAAAGCTGTTCTATAGGTTGATGAGTAGGGCCATCTTCCCCAAGACCAATAGAGTCATGAGTCATTACGTAAATGACTCTTTTTTTCATTAATGCTGACAATCTAATGGAAGGCTTACAATAATCAGAAAATATTAAAAAAGTACCTCCATAAGGAATTAGATTGCTGTGAAGTGCAATACCATTCATAACACCACTCATTGCGTGTTCCCTGACCCCGTAGTGAATGTAGTCTCCATTGAAATCTCCAGGTTTAATTATTTTATGATTTTTAGTTTTTGTATTATTCGATCCTGCTAGATCAGCAGAGCCACCAATTAAATTATTTTTTTCTTTTGTTAAAGCGCTTAATGTCATTTCTGAACATTTTCTAGTAGCTAAAATTTTTGGCTCTTTTATTGCATTTGCTTTTTCTTTCTTAAGCGTTGAAGTAAAGTTATTTTTTAAAATTTGATTAAATTTTATTTTTTTTCTTTTTATAATTTTATTCCATTTTTTTTCTAAAACTTCACCCCTTTGTCCAATTTTCCTCCAATCTTTTAAAATTTTACTTGGTATATCAAAAGGTTTACTTTTCCAATTCAAGTCTTTTCTTACAAGTTTGATTTCATCTACTCCCAATGGACTTCCATGAGATGATGCCTTTCCTGATTTATTCGGTGAACCGTATCCAATTTTTGTTTTGCAGGAAATCACTGTAGGTTTTTTAGCTTTCTGGACTTTTTTAAGTGCTTTAAAAATTTCCTTTTCATTATGACCATTGATTAAAATATAATCCCAACCATATCCTTCAAATCTTTTTTTAAAATTATCAGAAACTGCAAGATTTGTTGGTCCGTCAATTGATATTGAATTGTTATCAAATAGCATGACTAAATTTTTCAGTTTTAAATGTCCTGCTAAACTCATCGCCTCATGACTTATTCCTTCCATTAAGCAACCATCTCCAGCTAAAACATAAGTTTTATGATTAATTAAATTTTTTCCTAACTTATTTTTTAAAATTTCTTCAGCAATAGCAAAACCAACCGCATTAGATATACCTTGCCCTAGTGGACCTGTTGTTGTTTCAATACCTGTTTTTGGATGATATTCAGGATGCCCAGCACAAATTGAATTAAGCTGCCTAAACTTTTTGATACTATTAATTGATATGCTTTTATATCCAGTTAGGTATAGTAAAGAATACAGAAGCATAGAACCATGACCAGCAGACAAAACAAATCTATCTCTATTTAACCAATCTGGATTCTTTGGATTAAATCTCAAAAAATTTTTAAATAACACTGTTGCAACATCTGCCATACCCATAGGCATTCCTGGGTGGCCAGAATTTGCCTTTTGAACAGCATCAATTGATAAAAATCTAATGCAATTAGCTAAATCGTTGTGTTGTTTGCTCAAAATTATCCTGACTAGACTAAGAAGAATCTATTTAATAATATAAACATATATATATGAATTCTATAGACGAAAAAGAAAAAAAATTAAACATTGCATTAGAAGAATTAAAAAATTTAGATCTAACAAATCCTGAATTACAAAAAAATATTGAAAATTTAAGCACAAAACAAAATCAATTAGAAATTGAAAAAACTCAAATTGAGGAAAAATATAAAACTTTGCTTGAAGAACATGAAAATCTTTCAAAAAAACTTGAGGATTTAAAAAGTAAAGAAAAGCTAGAAGAAAGAAAACAAATTGAATTTTCTGAAAAAATTGATGAACTTGATCAAGAAACCGACACACTATTAGATGAAATAGATAAATGGCAAATGTAAGTATAAAATTTAACAATAAAGAATTCTTGCTCGCTTGTGAAGATGGACAGGAAGAACACTTAGAAGAATTATTAATTCAGATTAATAAAAAATTTAATGATTTAAAAAATGATTTAGGCAATCTGGGTGAAAATAAACTTTTGTTAATTACAGCTGTAAAAATAATGGATGAGTATTATGAAACAAAGAAGAAAGTAGATCAAAAAAAGGATGAATTAAACGATCTATCAAAAAAATTTAA
>CACNQY010000012.1 GCA_902622655.1 uncultured Pelagibacteraceae bacterium
GGGACGTTTAGTCAAAGACATTCTGTGTTAAGAAATCAATTAGACAATTCTAGGTATATTCCACTTAATAATATTTCTAATAATCAAAAGCAATTTGAAGTAGTAGATAGTTTTTTATCCGAGCTTGCAGTTTTAGGATTTGAATACGGTTACAGTCTTGTAGAGCCAAATACTCTTACTCTTTGGGAAGCACAATTTGGTGATTTTGCGAACGGTGCTCAAGTAGTAATTGATCAATTTATTGCATCTGGAGAAAGAAAATGGAATAGAGCCTCTGGTATAGTAATGTTACTGCCTCACGGATATGAAGGACAAGGACCAGAGCACTCTTCAGCAAGACTAGAGAGATTTTTACAATTATGTTCTAACGATAATATGCAAGTAATGAATTGTACGACTCCTGCAAATTATTTTCACGCCTTGAGAAGACAAATGCATAGAAGTTTTAGGAAGCCACTCATTATAATGACTCCAAAATCATTATTAAGAAATAAATATTGTGTTTCAAATTTAGATGATTTTAACAAAAAAAATACTTTTCATAGGGTATTATGGGATCATGCAATTGATCCTAAGTCTAAAGGGTTTATTAAACTTAAAGAAAGTTCTAAAATTAAAAAAGTAATTCTTTGTTCTGGAAAAGTATATTTTGACTTATTAGATTCGAGAGAAAAGCTTAAAAGAGATGATGTTGTGATGTATAGAATAGAACAATTATATCCATTTCCAGTAAAGGCTTTAATTAATGAATTAAAACCATACGCTAAAAATGCCGATTTTTTCTGGTGCCAAGAAGAACCAAAAAATATGGGTGCTTGGTTTTCAGTTAGAGATTATATCCAATGGACATTAGACACTATAAAGGCTAGAAATAATAAGATTTCTTATATAGGAAGAAGCCCAGACGCAACTCCTGCAACAGGATATGCCAAAAGGCATAATTCTCAACAACAAGAAATAATTAACGAGGTTTTTGATTAATTATAATGAGTGAAAAAATTATAGTCCCAGTACTTGGTGAAAGTATAACCGAAGCCACTGTTGCTAAATGGCTTAAAAATCCAGGAGATTCAGTTGAAGCAGATGAACCAATTGTGGAACTTGAAACAGATAAAGTAAATTTAGAAGTACCATCGCCAATTTCGGGAGTATTAACTGAAATAAATTCACAAGATGGATCAGTTGTTGAGGTTGGAGCACTATTAGGTTCTGTTTCTGAGGATGGTGTGACGGTAAAATCTGTTCCAAAAGTAAAAGATGAAACTGTTGTTAAAGAAAGCAATGTAATAAAATTAGATGCTAACAACAAAGAACCAAAAATATTTGATCAAAAAGAAGTTGTAGAGACTAAGCAAAAGCCGCTAGTTTTAACTGAGGAAGTAAAAGCAGAAGTTGCTCCTAAAATAGATAACAATAAATCTCTGTCTCCAGCAGTAAGAAAATTGGTTGTTGAAAATAACCTCGATATTAATTCAGTAAAAGGCTCAGGAAAAGATGGAAGAGTTTTAAAAGGAGACTTGCTAAGTTTAATGGGTGCTAATCCAAAACCATCTGAAAGAAAAATTCAATATGGTGAAGAAGAACGAATTAAAATGACTAGGTTGAGGCAAACTATTGCAAAAAGATTAAAGCAAGCCCAAGAGAACGCAGCTCTTTTAACTACTTTTAATGAAGTTGATATGAGCAGCGTAATGGAAATGAGAAAAGAAAATCAAGAGGATTTTCAATCTCGATATGGAATAAAATTAGGTTTTATGTCTTTCTTTGTAAAAGCATGCGTAGTTGCTTTGAAAAATTTCCCATCAGTAAATGCTGAGATAGATGGAGATGAGATTGTTTATAAAAACTATTACAATATAAGTTTTGCCGTTGGAACAGATAAAGGCTTAGTTGTTCCAGTTTTAAGAAATGCAGATGAGTTGTCTTTTGCAGATATAGAAAAGAATATTAAAGATATTTCAGAAAAAGCAAGAGATGGAAAATTAACCATTGAAGATCTCCAAGGAGGAACATTTACAATAAGTAATGGAGGTGTTTATGGGTCTATGCTTTCAACTCCAATACTTAATTTACCTCAATCCGGAGTGTTAGGTATGCATAATATAGTGGAAAGACCCGTTGTTATAGATGGTGAAATCAAAATAAGACCAATTATGTATTTAGCATTATCATACGATCACAGAATTATTGATGGAAAAGAGTCTGTATCTTTCCTTAAAATTATCAAAGAAAACTTAGAAGAACCAAGAAGGTTATTTTTGGATATTTAAATGTCAGAAAAATTTCAAGCTGTAGTTATTGGAGGTGGACCTGGTGGTTATGTGTGTGCGATCAGACTTGCACAATTAGGTTTAAAAACAGCCTGCATAGAGTCCAGAGGGTCTCTAGGGGGAACTTGTTTAAACATTGGCTGCATACCATCAAAAAGCTTACTCAATCTATCTGAAGAATTTCATAAAGTAAAAAGCTTAGCAAATAAAGGAATTGAAGTTGGCGAAGTAAAATTAAATTTAGATAAAATGATGAAGAGCAAAGATAAAGCTGTAACAGTTCTTACAAAAGGTGTTGAATTTCTTTTGAAAAAAAACAAAATTACTTACTTCAAAGGACACGGAAGTTTTAAATCTAAAAATGAAATTTTAATAAATGATGATAAAAATAAAGAAACTATCATCCAAACAGAAAAAACAGTTATTGCTACAGGATCAGTTCCAGTTTCATTACAAGGGATAGAAATAGATGAAAAAACAATTGTCTCATCAACAGGTGCATTAAAATTAGAAAAGGTACCTAAGAAAATGTTAGTTGTAGGAGGAGGCTATATAGGATTAGAAATGGGATCTGTATGGTCAAGACTTGGAGCTGAGGTGGAAGTTGTTGAATTTTTAGATCATATTACACCTGGAATGGATAAAGAAATCTCTTCAGAATTTATGAAAATTTTAAAAAAACAGGGAATGAAATTTAATATGCAAAATAAAGTTGAAACAATTAAAAAAGGTGCAACTGGTGCTTTAGTTTCAACGGTTGATAAAGATGGAAATAAAAATAATTTTGATTGTGATGTTGTTCTAATTTCTGTTGGTAGAAAGCCTAATACAGATGGTTTAAATTTAGACAAGGTTGGTTTAGATCTTGATGAAAAGAAAAGAATTAAAACAGATAAAAATTTTAAAACTAACGTTGAAAATATCTATGCAATAGGTGATGTAATCGCTGGTCCAATGCTTGCACATAAGGCAGAGGATGAAGGTATAGCAGTTGCTGAAAATATAGTTGGTCAATCTGGTCATGTAAATTATGATACAATCCCAGGAGTAATTTATACAACACCAGAAGTTGCATCAATTGGTAAAACTGAAGAACAATTACAAGAATTAAATAAAAAATATAAAGTAGGAAAATTTTCGTTTATGGCTAATTCAAGAGCCAAGGCTATAGATGATGTAGAGGGTTTTGTTAAAATTTTAGCAGATGAACAAACTGATAAAGTACTAGGTGCACATATAATTGGACCCCATGCAGGAGAATTAATTGCAGAAATTGGTGTTGCAATGGAGTTTGGAGCAAGTGCAGAGGATATAGCTCGAACATGTCATGCACATCCAACGTTTTCTGAAGCAGTTAAAGAAGCCGCCTTATCAGTAGATAAAAGAGCAATACACTCTTAATTTTTTTTCATATTATAAAAATATGAAATATCCGATTCTTGTACCAAATATTTTTAATCATCCGTTTACTTATGAAAGTAATTTAAATCTTAAAGTTGGTGATTATGTGCTGGTACCTTTTGGAAAATCCAAAATTACTGGTGTTGTTTGGGACGAATTTGAAAAAAATAATAATAAAAACTTTAAGACTAAACATATAATAAAGAAATTAGAGGTTACTCCATTAAAAAAAAATACTATAAATTTTTTAAATTGGTTTGCAGAATACAATCTTATCCCAAAGGGTATGGCATTAAAGTTGGTACTCTTAAGCAGTAAGGCGATAGAGAATAAAGAAACCCAACTTTATCAAATATTTGATAGCGAAATTAAACAAAACTTAATCAAGCTATCTAGTGATCAAAATAAATCTCTAAGAAAAATGAATGTTTCAAATAAAAAATTTAGAGTTCATGTTTTGCAAGGCACAACTGGATCAGGTAAAACTTTTGTTTATTTTGAAGCGTTAAAACCTTTGATTAAGAAAGGATTTCAAGGATTAATTTTGTTGCCAGAAATTGGTCTAACCAGTCAGTTTGAGCAAAAATTTCAAGAATATTTTGGTTTTAAACCTGCAGTTTGGCACTCAGGTATTTCAAAAAAAAAGAAAGAATTAATTTGGAGCGGTGTTTCTAGCGGTAAAATAAAATTAACTATTGGCGCAAGGTCTTCATTGTTTTTACCATTCAAAAAATTAGGAATTATAATTGTTGACGAGGAACATGATCAATCATTTAAACAAGATGAAGGCATAACCTATAACGCTCGTGATATGGCAATTTCTAGGGCATCTTTTGAAAATATTCCAATCAATTTGATTACTGCTGTCCCTTCAATAGAAACTTTTGAAAATATTAAAAAAGGTAAATATGAGGTTTCTAGATTAAATGAAAGATATCAAAAAGCAGCTTTACCTAATTATGAAATTATTAATTTAAATAATACAAAACTTGAAAAACAATCATGGCTACCAAATAAAATTATCGAAAAAGTAAATTTACATTTAGAAAAAAAAGATCAAGTTTTGTTTTTTTTGAACAGAAGAGGATTTTCGCCAAATGTTTTATGCAATAAGTGCTTTACAAGTTTTACATGTCCAAATTGTAGTATTAATTTAGTTTATCATAAAAATAAAAATAACTTGTTATGTCATTATTGTGGGTACAAGTCTGATCTTAAAAGGAGTTGTACAAAAGAAGGTAATTGTGAATTTATTTTTAGCGGCCCTGGTGTTGAGAGAATTTCAGAGGAGGTAAAAAGAAAATTCCCTGGAAAAAAAATAGAGATCTTTTCAAGTGACACAATGAATAAAAAAGATTCTAAAGAAAAAATAGATAAAATTATTAATAATGAAACGCATATTTTAGTTGGAACTCAATTAATTTCGAAAGGTTTTCATTTTCCAAGTTTAAATTGTATTGTAGTAGTTGATATCGATCTTTCATCTCAAGGACACGATTTAAGAGGTGCAGAAAAAAATTTACAGCTTTACCATCAACTTTCAGGACGCGCGGGAAGAACTGGAAAACCAGCAACAGTATATTTTCAAACCTATGAAAATAATACCAAGATGATTTCAGAAATTACAAGTGAAAATCCTGATATTTTTTTAGATAAAGAGTTGGAGATAAGAAAAAAAAATAAACTACCTCCATTTCAAAGATTTATTTCTTTAATCTTAACTGGAGATAATGAAATTAAATTAGAAAAAGAAGCTATTGATTTTAAAAATTTTATTGAAAATAAAATAGAAGGAAAAATTTTGGGCCCTGTGAATGCACCTTTGTTTAGATTAAAGAGAAAATTTAGAATAAGATTTTTAATAAGGGGTCCAAAATCTATGAAAATGCAGAAATCTTTAGCAAAAATTATGCCAAAATTTAAATTTTCTAATGGAATAAAACTTTCAGTTGATGTAGATCCAATAAACTTTAATTAACCCCATAAAATTGGCGTTTTTTGTAAATCAGTCACTTGAAGAGGTTAGGGTCATATGTTATTTAGGGCGTGATTTTTAAATAATCTTCAACAATTAATAGGAATAAAGTTGAGCAAAGACACTGGATTTTCAATTACTTCTGCCGAAAGGTATTCCCTTGCGCTTTTTGAGCTGGCTGAAGAAAACAATTTATTAAGTCAGATAGAAGATCATTCTTCATCTGTATTAAGTTTACTAAATCAAAGTGAAGATTTTTCTAGTTTGATTAAAAATCCAACTACCAACCAAGAAGATCTTTCAAAAGTTATAAATAAAATTGCAGAAAACAATAAATTTGAAAGTTTATTTAAAAATTTTCTAAATTTTTTAATTTTGAAAAGACGTTTCTTTTTTGTTGAGCGTATTCTTAAAAGTTTTATTGAAATTTGTTCAAGGAAAAGAGGTGAGCTTAAAGCAGAGCTAATGTCTGCAAAAGAATTAACAAATGATGAAATAACAAAAATAACGGAAGAGTTAACAAAAAATTTTAGCTCAAAAATAAAATTAAACTACAAACATGACAAAAGTTTAATAGGGGGTTTGGTTGTACAAGTTGGAAGTACCATGGTCGATACCTCAATTAAAAATAAATTACAACAAATTGAAAATAGAATGATAGAGGCATAAATGGAAATAAATCCTTCAGAAGTTACAAAAATATTAAAAGAACAAATTAAAAATTTTGGTGATAAAGCAGAAGTTACAGAAGTTGGTCAAGTTTTATCAGTTGGAGACGGTATTGCTAGGATTTATGGTTTGGACAACGTTCAAGCTGGTGAAATGGTAGAGTTTGCAGATGGTTCTAAAGGTATGGCTCTTAATTTAGAAAGTGAAAATGTCGGCGTAGTAATTTTTGGTGATGACAGAAATGTTAAAGAAGGTGACGTAGTAAAAAGAACAGGTAATATTGTTGATACTCCAGTTGGAAAAGAATTATTAGGAAGAGTAGTTGATGGTTTAGGAAATCCTATCGATGGTAAAGGACCATTAGACAAAAGTATTAAAAAAAGTAGGGTAGAAGTAAAGGCACCTGGAATCATTCCTCGACAATCAGTTAGCGAGCCGATGCAAACAGGCCTTAAATCAATTGATAGCTTAGTTCCAATTGGAAGAGGACAAAGAGAATTAATTATTGGAGACAGACAAACTGGCAAAACAGCTGTTGCCGTAGATGCAATTATTAATCAAAAAAAAATAAATGAGTCTGGTGATGAAAAACAAAAACTTTATTGTATATATGTTGCAGTTGGACAAAAAAGATCAACAGTAAGACAAATTCAAAAAACATTAGAAGAAGCGGGTGCAATGGAGTATACAACAATCGTCGCTGCTACAGCATCTGACTCAGCTCCGTTGCAGTTTTTAGCACCATATACAGGGTGTACTATGGGTGAATATTTCAGAGATAATGGAATGCATGCATTAATAATTTATGACGATTTGTCTAAACAAGCGGTTGCTTATAGACAAATGTCTTTATTGTTAAGAAGACCTCCAGGACGTGAAGCTTATCCAGGAGATGTATTTTACCTTCATAGTAGATTGCTCGAAAGAGCAGCGAAATTAAGTGACGAACATGGTGGTGGCTCACTTACTGCACTTCCAATAATTGAAACACAAGGAGGAGATGTATCAGCATTTATTCCAACTAATGTTATCTCAATCACTGATGGTCAAATTTTTCTTGAGACAGAACTATTTAACCAAGGTATAAGACCCGCAATCAACGTAGGTTTATCAGTATCTAGGGTTGGATCATCAGCTCAAACAAAAGCAATGAAAAAAGTTTCTGGTTCAATGAAATTGGAACTTGCACAATATAGAGAAATGGCAGCTTTTGCTCAATTTGGATCGGATCTTGATGCATCTACACAGCAACTTTTGAACAGAGGTTCAAAACTAACTGAACTTTTAAAACAAAAACAATATTCACCTATGACAGTTGCAGAACAAGTTATATCAGTATTCTGCGGAGTAAAAGGTTATCTCGATGATATCGATTTAAAAGATGTTGCTGAATTTGAGGGTAAAATTATTGAAAAATGTAAATCTGATAAGCCTGAAATTATAGAGTCAATTTTAAGTTTAGGAAAACTTGAGGAAGATAAAGAAAAATTACTTGTTGAGGTAATTACTCAATTAAAAGGAAATTTTAGATCTTAATAATATATGGCAAGTTTAGACGACTTAAAAAAAAGAATAGCTAGTGTAAAGTCTACACAAAAAATTACTAAAGCTATGAAAATGGTTGCAGCAGCTAAGCTTAGAAGGGCTCAAGAAAGTGCTGAAAAGGGAAGGCCCTATTCTGAAAAAATGAATAATATTATTTTAAATTTATCAAATGGAATTTCTGATATAGAAAATGCACCAAAGTTATTGTCAGGAACTGGTGATGAAAAAGTACATTTATGTGTAGTAATGACGTCTGATAGAGGTCTTTGTGGTGGATTTAACTCTAATATTATTAAAAAAGCTAAAAGTTATTTTGCAAAAATTTTAGATGAAGGTAAAGAACTCAAAATTATAACTGTCGGCTCAAAGGGAAACGATCAATTAAAAAGAGTTTACGGTGAAAAAATAGTTGAAAATATTTCCTTTAAAGAGTCAAAAAATGCAAATTATTTTGATGCAGATAAAGTTGGAAAAATGGTAATTGAAAGATTTGAGGCAGGTGAATTTGATGTTTGCACAATTTTTTATAATCAATTTAAAAACGTGATTACTCAAATTCCCCAAGCACAACAAATTATACCCTTAAATAATGAAGGTGAAGGAAATAGTTCAGATGAGAGTTATGAATTTGAACCAGATGAAGATGAAATTTTAAGCAATTTATTGCCCAAGAATATTTCTACTCAAATATTTAAGGCAATGTTAGAGAATTCAGCTAGCGAACAAGGTTCTAGAATGAGCGCAATGGATAATGCAACCCGAAACGCAGGTGAAATGGTTGATAAACTTACTATTGAATATAATAGAAGTCGTCAGGCAGCAATTACAAAAGAACTAATAGAAATCATATCAGGAGCAGAAAGTTTATAATTATGAGTAAAGGAATAATCACACAAGTTATTGGAGCGGTAGTTGACGTAAAATTTGATGGTGAGCTACCAGAAATTTTAACGGCATTAGAATGTAAAAACAACGATAACAGATTAGTTTTAGAGGTTGCACAGCATTTAGGGGAAACTACTGTTAGAACAATCGCAATGGATGCTACTGAGGGATTAAAAAGAGGTGATGAAGTCACCAATACAAATGCCCCAATACAAGTTCCAGTTGGACCGGAGACTCTTGGAAGAATTATTAATGTAATTGGTGAACCAATTGATGAAAGAGGTGAAGTTAAAACTAAAGAAAGTTGGCCAATTCACAGAGCAGCACCTGAATTCAATGATCAATCGACTGAAACTGAAATACTTGTAACAGGCATCAAAGTAATTGATTTACTTGCGCCATATGCAAAAGGAGGAAAGATTGGATTGTTTGGAGGTGCAGGTGTAGGAAAAACAGTTTTAATTATGGAATTAATTAACAACGTTGCAAAAGCACATGGTGGTTTTTCTGTTTTTGCAGGCGTAGGGGAAAGAACTAGAGAGGGAAACGATCTTTATCATGAAATGATGGAGTCTGGTGTAATTAAAAAAGACGGCCCAGGATCTAAAGCTGCACTAGTTTATGGACAAATGAACGAACCTCCAGGAGCAAGAGCAAGAGTCGCGTTAACAGGTTTAACTGTGGCTGAATATTTTAGAGATCAAGAAGGTCAAGACGTACTTTTCTTTGTAGATAATATCTTTAGATTCACTCAAGCAGGATCCGAGGTTTCTGCTCTTCTAGGAAGAATACCATCCGCTGTAGGTTATCAACCAACTTTAGCAACTGATATGGGTAACCTTCAAGAAAGAATTACTACTACAAATAAAGGATCAATTACATCAGTACAGGCAATTTATGTCCCTGCTGATGACTTAACAGATCCTGCGCCAGCAACTTCATTTGCTCACTTAGATGCTACAACTGTACTTTCAAGACAAATTGCAGAAATTGGTATTTATCCTGCGGTAGATCCATTAGATTCTACATCTAGAATTTTGGATCCAAGAATTGTTGGTGACGAACATTACAGAGTAGCTAGAGATGTTCAAAGAATACTGCAATCATATAAATCATTACAAGATATTATTGCCATTCTTGGTATGGATGAATTATCAGAGGAAGATAAATTAGTTGTTGCAAGAGCAAGAAAGATTCAAAGATTCTTATCTCAACCATTCTTCGTAGCAGAAGTATTTACAGGTTCACCTGGAAAATTAGTTGATCTAGATTCTACTATTAAGGGTTTTGATGCAATCTGTAAAGGAGAGTACGATCACCTACCTGAAGCTGCTTTTTATATGGTTGGTACAATCGAAGAAGCTATTGAAAAAGCTAAGAAAATGGAAAAAGAGGCTGCTGCTTAATGAGTGAAGAGTTTAAAGTAGAAATCGTAAATCCTGAAAAATCTTTTTTAGTTAAAGAAGATGTTTCCGAAGTGGTTGTGCCTGCTTTTGAGGGAGAAATGGGAATTTTAAAAGATCATATTCCTATTATTTCTTTTCTAAAACCCGGGATTATTAAAATTTCATCAAAATCAGGATATGAAAATTATTATGTCGAAGATGGGATTGTTGAGTTTAAAAATAATAATTTATCTATTTTAACTAGCACAATTTTCAATGTTGCTGATATGGATAAGTCAAAGCAACAAGATTTGCTTAAGCAAGCAGAAGAGGAAGCGAATAAAACTGAGATTAACGATCAATCTAAATATTTAGCAGATCAAAAAGTTGAAGTTTTAAAAACGCTTAATTAATTAATTTTTTAACTTTTTCTTTAACTTCTTTATAAACGTGGTGTTTGAAATCAACCACAAGTTCAGTAATTAAATCTAATTCTATCCATTTCCAATCTAAGAATTCTGGATTTTTCGTGTTAATGTTTATTTCATTATCATTACCGATAAATCTCATTAAAAACCACTTTTGTTTCTGGCCTCTGTACTTACCTTTCCATATTATTCCCAATAATCTATTGGGGAGTTCATATGTGGTAGTTCCGTCTAGTTCTCTAATAAGTTCAACACTTTTTATACTAGTTTCCTCCTTCAATTCTCTAAAGGCAGCTTTTAAAAAATCTTCACCATCATCAACTCCACCTTGAGGCATTTGCCAGAAATTTTTGGGATTATCTATTCTTCTTGCAACAAATACTTTATTTTCTTTATTTAATACTACAATCCCAACACCACTTCTCAGTGGTAAAGTGCTAAAGTTTTTATTCATTTTATCCGTTAAGTAGTTTTAAGGCGTAATTTAACTGATTATCTGTATCTGTTTTAATTCGAAAATCATCACCTTCTTCAATTATTTCTATATCTGGTCTTACACCAACTTCAGAAATAGATTTACCTGATGGAAGATAGTACTTTGCCACTGTTAGACGTATTGCACCTCTGTTTTTAAGGGGAATAATTGATTGAACCGATCCTTTACCAAAACTATTTTCACCAAGAATAATTGCTCTTTTATGGTCTTTAAGTGCGCCAGCAACAATTTCTGAAGCTGAGGCTGAACCATAATTAATTAATACTAATAAAGTTTTTCCATCAGTAATGTCACCTTTTTTTGCAAACCATTTCCTGTTCTCAGATTTTGTTCTGCTTTTAGTTGATACAATTTCGCCATTCTCTAAAAAAAAATCAGAAATTTTAATTGCTTGAGATAAAAGACCACCAGGATTATTTCTTAGATCTAAAATAAACGCATTTATTTTTTTGTCTTTTTTTAATTTTTTAATTTGTTTTTCTATTTGATCACTACTGTTGTCATTAAATGAGGTAAGTCTGAGATATCCAATATTTTCATCAAGTACATCAGATTTAACAGATTGTACCTGAATAACTTCTCTCACAATTTGAAATGTTAGAGCTTTTTTCTCACCTCGACGTCTAACGGTTAATTCTATTCCTGAACCTACAGGGCCTCTCATTAAATCTACAGCTTCACTTAAGGATTTGCCTTGAACTTGAATATTATCTATTTTAACTATGTAGTCTCCTGCTTTTAACCCAGCTTTAGATGCAGGAGTATCATCTATTGGAGATATTACTTTTACAACACCAGCCTCCATGCTAACCTCAATACCCAATCCTCCAAATTCGCCACTTGTCTCAGTTTGCATTTCTTCGAAAATTTTAGGAGACATATACGCAGAATATGGATCCAAAGATTGCAAAAGGCCATTTATTGCTGAGTCCATACTTTCAGACTGATCAATCTCATCTACATATTCTTTATTTATTTTTTCAAGAACTTCTCCAAAGAGATCAATTTTTTTATAAATATCAATTTCAGCAGAGATTGCTAACTTATTAAAATAAAAAATATGTAATAAAATTAAAATAAATAATTTAAGTTGTTTCATATAATAACTTTTTCTTTTGGTATTAGTTCTGACCAAATTTTTTCTAGTTCATAAAACTTTCTTTTTTCTGGATGAAAAATATGAACAATTAGGTCAATTCCATCAACGAGTTTCCATTCGCTACTTTCTTTTCCTTCAATTTTAGAATTTTTAAGTCCATTTTTTTTTAATTTTTCTAGGACCTGTTCAGATAAAGATTGTATATGTCTTGATGATGTACCACTTGCAATAATCATATAATCCGCAATAGAACTTTTGTCTTTTAGATCAATAGTGACAATGTCCTCTGCTTTATTAATATCTAATGTATTGATTATAATTTTTTTTAGGTCTGAAATATTTTCCATTAATTTTTTTTAGATTATCAAATTTTTCTTAATTGAGAAGATGAAATGTTGACTTTATTAAATTCAATAAATTCAAGTGAACTTTTGTTAAGTTCCTTAAATGTCTTTGATTTTAATGAGCTTTTTTTATAACCGTGTCTGTCAAAGACCAAAATATTACATTTTTGTGAAATTAATTTAGATTTATGCCATTTATGAAAATTAATAAGGTTGTCAGCGCCCATTAAAAAATAAATTTCAATGCTTTTATTTTTTTTTAAGTGATTGATTAAATTTATAGTTTTATTTGATTTAATAATTTTTTCATAAAATTTAACCTTAATAAATGAATTTTTACCAATTATTTTTTTACAATATTTAATTCTGTCAGTAACAGATGTTTTGCTAACTATTTTAAATGGATTTTTTTTTGTAATTGCCCAAATAATTTTTTTAAGTTGGAACCTTTTTTTTGCTTCTTTAGAAATTACCAAATGTCCTTTATGAGCAGGATCAAATGATCCACCTAATACACCAATTTTTATTTTTTTATTATCCAATTTAATTTCTTACTTTACCATTACTAGTGATTTCATATTTGTATGAAATCAATTGATTTAAACCTACTGGACCTCTAGGGGGCAGTGTATTAGTAGAAATTCCAACCTCTCCACCGAATCCAAATTCACCACCATCAGCAAATTGAGTTGAGGTGTTGTGCATTGCAATTGAGCTTTTAACATTTTTTAAGAAATATTTTGCTATCTTTTTATTTTTTGTAATGATGGAGTCCGTATGCATGGTGCCATATTTATTAATATGCTTAATTGCCTCTTCAGAATTTTTAACAACTTTAACAGATATAATTGATGCTAAATATTCAGTTGACCAATCTTTTTCTTTTGCGGGATATAATTTTCCTTTGTAATAACCCTTTAAAATTTTATCTCCAACAATTTTACAACCACTATTTTCAAGTTCCTGCAAAATAGGATTACAAAATTTTTTGACTATATTTTTATGAATAAGAATGGTTTCAATCGCACCACAAATACTTGTATTTCTTAATTTAGCGTTATAGACAACTTCTTTAGCCATTTTTAATTCTGCATCTTTATCAATATAAGTATGACAAAGCCCTTCTAAGTGCCCAATTATAGGTACTTTGGATAAGCCTAAAACTTTTTTAACTAAATTTTTTCCACCACGAGGTATGATTACATCGATATATTTTTCCATTTTAGAAAGCATAATATCCACAAGCCTTCTTTGTTTTGAGTCAATAAATTGTATGAAGTTTTCATTAACTTTATTTTTTTTAAGTGCTTTTCTAAACAACTTAGCAAGAGCTTTATTTGAATTTATGGCCTCAGAGCCTCCTTTCAAAATCACTACATTTCCAGATTTAAAACAAAGACTAGCAACGTCAGAAGTTACATTTGGTCTACTCTCATAAATAACACCAATAACTCCAATTGGTATTGACACTCTTTTTATATTCAAACCATTTGGCCTTTTCCACTTTTCTAAAGTTTTGTCTATAGGGTCTCTTAATTTAGCTATTTTTAAAATTGAATTTATAATCCCATTTAATTTATTTTCATTAAGATGAAGTCTTTGGATTAAGTTCTCTTTTAACCCTTTTTTTCTTGCGTAACTAATATCTTTTAAATTTTGATTAATAATAAATTTTTTTTCATTTTTAATTAATTTTGCATAATCATTTAATACTTGATTTTTTACTTCAGTTGCAACTTTATACTCACTTGCTTTTCTAGCTTTTATTCCAATTAAATTCATATATTTAATCATTTAAATTTCTACCATATCATCTTTATGAATAACTTCTGATTTTGCAACATAGCCTAATAATTTTTCAATTTCATTGGAGTGATGACCCATAATTTTAGTTACTTCGTCAGAAGTAAAGGAGCTTAACCCTCTAGCACACTCATTATTTTTTTTATCTAATACTTTAATATGATCACCCTTATTAAACTTTCCTGAAACTTTTTTAATTCCTGCTGCTAACAAACTTTTTCCAGATTTTAAAGCCTTTTTAGCTCCATCATCAATTATTATAGCTCCTTTGGGTGATATCGAACTTATTATCCATTTTTTTCTAGCATCTAATTTTGAAATTTTTGGACTAAACCAAGTACAATTATTTTTTTCAATAATTTTTGAAATAGGATTTGAATATAGTCCATTTGCAATCACCATGCTAGTTCCAGCAAGCTGACATATTTTTGCTGCTTCAATTTTTGTATGCATACCACCACTTCCATATTCATTTACACCTTTAATATAAATTTTTTTTAAATCTATTTTGAGATTATCAATTTTCTTTATTAGTTTAGCATCCTTAAAAATTTTAGGATTTTTTGTGTACAATCCATCAACATCAGATAATAAAATTAAAGTATCTGCGTTTGTAATTTGCGCAACTCTAGATGCTAGTCTATCATTATCTCCATATTTTATTTCACTCGTTGCAATAGTGTCATTTTCATTGACCACAGGAATAAAATCAAGTTCAAAAAGATTATCAAAAGTTCGTTTTGCATTGAGAGATCTTCTTCTTTCCTCAGTATCTTCTAATGTAAGCAAAATCTGAGAAATATTTAATTTATATTTTACGAAAGTTTGTGAAAATAAATTCATCAGCTCTATTTGACCAATAGAAGCAATAGCTTGACTCTTATCTAATTTGATATTTTTTTTGTTATAATTCATTTTCTTACAACCCAAAGCTATAGCACCAGAGCTAACAATAACTACTTTTTGATTTTTATCTCTTAATTTTTTAATATCTTTTGCAAAACTAGATAACCATTGTTTCCTAATTTTTTTATTTTGATCAACTAGGAGAGATGATCCAATTTTGACAACAATTATTTTGGAGTTTTTAAGATACATAAGACAAAAGTTTTGCTTTAATTTTTAATACAGATTTTTTTTCCAGAGTTGTCATTGTCATAATCTCACAATTTTTACCCTTTGAAAAATGATCTATAATTTCATTTGTTGTTTCTTTATCAATCAAATCAATTTTATTAAGCACAATTAGTTCTTTTTTTTCTAATAACTTTGCACTGAAGCTTTTTAATTCATTTTTCACCTGATTATAAGACTCATTCAGATCTAAGTTGGTAACATCAATTAAGTGTAGTAAAGACTTACATCTCTCTACATGTTTTAAAAATTGTATCCCTAACCCTATACCTTCGTGAGCTCCTTCAACTAATCCTGGAATATCTGCAATGGTAATTTCTTTATCATCGTAAGAAGCCACGCCAAGGTTTGGATTAATAGTTGTGAATTTGTAATTTGCAATTTTTGGACTTGCGTTTGTTAATGCTGCTAACAAACTTGATTTTCCTGCATTTGGCAATCCAATAATACCGATATCTGCAATTGTCTTTAATTGAAGCCATATTGTAAATTCTTCTCCGATAGTGCCTTTAGTAAATTTTCTTGGAGCTCTATTTGTAGAACTTTTAAATCTTGTGTTTCCCAAACCTCCTTTTCCACCAGCAGCCACAACATATTCTTCACCTTTTTTATTAAAATCAAAAAGAAGAGTTTTGTTATCTTCTTCAAAGACCTGTGTACCTAGAGGAACTTTTAAAATTAAATCTTCACCACCTTTTCCTGTTCGGTTTTGACCAGAACCATTTTCCCCACGTTCGGCTTTGTGGTGTTGTTGATATCGATAATCAATAAGGGTATTTAAATTTTCCTCTGACTTTAAAATAATTGATCCACCTTTTCCACCGTCCCCACCATCTGGTCCACCAAACTCAACATATTTCTCTCTTCTAAAACTAGGAGATCCGTCCCCACCGTTTCCAGCTTTAATATAAATTTTAACTTGATCGAGAAATTTCATAATACAACATCTATTTTAATTGGTTGTACTATTAATTGGGCTTAACAGAAACGAAAGTTCTATCTGATTTAGATTTTTTGAAAACAACTTTCCCTTTAACAACCGAAAATATTGAATGATCTTTACCCATACCAACATTTTCACCCGGAAAAATCTTAGTTCCTCTTTGTCTAACAATTATGTTTCCAGGAATTACTGTTTCACCACCATACTTTTTTACACCAAGTCTTCTTCCGGCACTATCTCGTCCGTTTCGTGATGAACCACCTGCTTTTTTTGTTGCCATAATTTACCTAATAACTATTTGCTTACTACTTCCTTTACCTCTTCTTTTTTTGAAGTTTTAGAAATTTTTTCAGCTTCTGATAACACTTTACCATCTTTTGAAAAAATTTTGTTAATTCTTATCATAGAATATTCTTGTCTATGTCCATTTTTTCTTCTTGAATTTTGTCTTCTTCTTTTTTTAAAAATTAAAATAGTTCTATTTTTACTATTTTTAATTAAATCAGCTTCTACTTTTGCGCCCTCAACATTTGGAGTTCCAATTTCAATTGATTTGTTATCACCGTATGCCAAAATTTCATTAAACTCTATTTTGGTCTCAGGTTTAGAGTCTGGTAGTTTTTCAATCTTTAAAATTTCTCCAGATTTTACTTTGTACTGTTTTCCACCTGTTTTTATTACTGCGTATGACATAGTTTGAATTAATTTAAAGTTACCGCAATATAGTTGTAGTCAGCCTTTAGTCAAGCCGAATTAATTAGAAATTATCCTTAAAATCTCTCAATTTTGAAAAGGTTTTTATATCTTTTGCTCTTAAAAATATATTACAATCTAATTCCTCTTTTAAAGTTGAGGGCATGGTAGGAATTCGATTTTCTCTTAATTTTTTTATTTTTTCTATTTTTTTTTGTAAATTTTTGTTCTCAGGATCATATTTTTTGCAAAATTTTGCATTGTTAAGAGTGTATTCATGACCACAATAAATTTTTGTCTCTTTTGGTAATAATTTAATTTTGTTCAAAGATTCAAACATTTCTTTATAAGATCCTTCAAATATTCTTCCACAGCCAAGTGAGAAAAGTGTATCTCCAGTAAAAACTAATTTTTCTTTGAAAAAATTAAAACAAATATGTCCTGATGTGTGTCCAGGTATATGCATAATTTTAGCTTCAAAGTTTTCAGCTTTCCATATTTGATTGTCTTCTAACAATATGTCTATTCCAGGTATTCTTTTTGAGTCTCCTTTAAAACCTACAACAACTGATCCATATTTTTTTTTTAATTCTTGATTTCCTCCGATATGATCATAATGATGATGAGTATTAAGAATATATTTTAATTTTATATTTTTATTTTTTAGGAAATTTATTATTGGTTCAGACTCACTGGGATCCACAACACATGCAAAATGGTTACTTTTGTCTATTATTAAATAGCTATAGTTATCTTGAAGACAGGGTATAATTTCAATACGCATTTTATTTTTCTATCAAAAATATACCTAGATCTGCAAACAAATTTTTAACTCCTAAATTACTCTCATTTATTGTTGATGAATTAAGATTATTTAAAGCAAGTGATTTAAAAATTTTAATATCTTTTGATTTTACAAAATGAAAAAAATCTTTAATCGTGCACATATGTAAATTTGGTGTGTTATACCATTCATCTGGTAATGTTTTTGTAATTGGCATTGTACCTTTTAATAATAAATGAAATCTTACTTTCCAGTATCCAAAATTAGGAATCGTAACTATTGCTTTTTTTCCAACTCTTAAAAGTTCATCTAAAACTAATTCAGGATTAAGAAAAGCTTGAAGGGTTTGACTTAAAACAACATAGTCAAATGATTTATCTGGAAATTGCTTTAAATCTTTTTCAGCATTTCCTTCAATTACAGTTAAACCTTTAGCAATACATTCTTGCACTTTTTGTTTTGAAATCTCTAATCCTCTTATATTTATGTTTTTATTGTCCTTTAAAAATTTCATCAAAGTTCCATCGGCACAACCTACATCTAAGACTTTCTTATCTTTTTCAATTAAATCTGCTATTACCTGAAATTCATTTTTCATAATTACTTTTCTTCGTAAGATTTATCTAAAAAGTTTTTAAGTGCACTTAAGAAATCAGGAACGTCTAGCAAGAAGGAATCGTGACCTTTATCTGACTCAATTTCTACAAATCCAACATCAGCTCCTATTGAGTTTAAAGCAATCACAATATCTTTGTTTTCTTGGGTTGGATAAAGCCAATCTGAAGTAAATGAAATTATAAAAAATTTAGCGTTTGTATTTATAAATGCTTTTGAAAGATTACCATTGAATTGCTTAGCTAAATCAAAGTAATCCATAGCTCTAGTGATATAAAGATAACTATTTGCATCAAATCTATCTACAAAAACTGAGCCTTGATATCTCAAATAACTTTCTATTTGAAAATCTGCATCAAATCCAAATTTAAGATCCTCTCTTTCTTGTAATTTTCTTCCAAATTTTTCCTGCAAACCCTTTTTAGATAAATAAGTTATATGCGCTGCCATTCTGGCTACCGCTAAGCCTTTACCAGGTGTGGTATTTTTTAATGTATATTTTCCATCTTTCCAATCACTATCTGCTGTAATTGCTTGTCGACCTAGCTCGTTAAAAGCAATATTTTGTGCTGAATGACTTGATGTAGTTGCTATTGGTATTACTGTTTTAGATTTATCAGGAAAGTTACTAATAAACTGAAGAACTTGCATTCCTCCCATTGAACCGCCGGCTATGGAAAATAATTTATCAATACCAAAATAATCGAGTAAATTATATTGAGCATTGACCATATCGTTAATTGTAATAACTGGGAAATTTGTTCCAAAAATATTTTGATCATTATCTTTGTGACTCGGTCCATATGACCCCATACATCCACCAATCACGTTAGAGCAAATAACAAAATATTTATTCGTATCAATAGCCTTATCAGGACCTACTGCATAACTCCACCAACCCTCTTTGTTAGTTACAGGGTTTATTCCGGTTACAAATTGATCTCCTGTTAAAGCATGAAAAACTAATATTGCATTATCTTTTTTTGAATTAAGTGAACCGTAAGTTTCATAGGCTATCGGAAAATCTTTTATAGTTTTTCCACAGTCTAATTTTAGTGATTTCTTTACAATTAAAGTTTTTATATTTTTCTCAGTATTCATAGCTTTTGACTGTTTTGAATTGTGAGAAAAAAAACTATTTTAGCGGTTTTTTTTAAGCGCTCGCAATTCAGTTAAATCAGCGCATAATTTTTTTACTAGAACTTATTTATTATGTCAATTTTTTTAAAAAATCCTCTTATTCTCTATAAAATTTTGTAATTTTATCTATAAAGAGCACATAAATTAAAAAAATGACAACTCCAAATTTCAAAAAATTTAATATTGAGGCTTATAAGCCCGGTAAATCAAAAGTTAAGAAACTTAAAAACGTAATTAAGCTTTCTGCAAATGAGTCTGCTTTAGGTATGAGTCCTAAAGCAAAGAAAATAATATCAAATAAAAATCTAAATTTAGATAAATATCCAGATGGAAAATCTCAAAATTTAAGAAAAGCAATATCTAAAGCTTATAAATGTAATTCTGAGAAAATTATTTGTGGAGCAGGTTCAGATGAAGTGATTCAAATGATATGTCAGTTGTTTTTAAATCCAAGAGATGAGGTTGTAGTACCTGAGTATAGTTTTTTAATGTACAGAATTTATTCAAAAATTGTTGGTGCAAAAGTTATATTTGCAAAAGAAATAAATTTTAGAGTTTCAGTAAAAGAAATTTTAAAAAAAATTACAAAAAAAACTAAAATTGTCTTTATAGCAAATCCAAACAATCCAACAGGAACTTACTTAACTAAAAAAGAGGTTTTAGAATTAAGAAAAAAATTAAATAAAAAAATTTTACTAGTTATAGATGATGCCTACGCAGAGTATATGAAAAACAAAGATTATTCATCTGGGTTAGATTTGTTTAAAAATAAAAACAATGTTTTTATCCTTAGAACTTTTTCTAAAATTTTTGGATTAGCTTCTTTAAGAATAGGTTGGGGATGTGGATCAAAAAAAATAGTGGATGCACTAAATATTATTAAACCTCCATTTAATGTAAATGGTATTGCCCAATTAGCTGCTATAGAGTCACTAAAAGATAAAGAATTTATAAATAAATCAGTCAAACATAATTTATTGTATTCCAGAAAAATAAAAAAATTTCTCGAAACATATAATATTTATTCAAATTTAGTTTCAGCAAATTTTTTGTTACTTAATTTTGAAAAATGTAGATGTTCAGCAAAATTTCTGTATGAAAAACTTAAAAATAAGGGAATTATTTTAAGATCAACAGAAGATGGTTATCATATAAAAAATAAATTAAGGTTAACTATTGGTTCTAAAAAAGAAAACTTAAAGTTTATGAGTGTTATTAAGCAAGTATTGAAAAAATGAAAAATATTTTAATTATTGGCTGTGGATTATTAGGTTCATCTTTATTAAGGCGTATTAGTAAAAAAAAAATAGCAAAAAAAATCTTTATTTACGAAAAATCAAAATCTAATATTGCTAAGATAAAAAGATTAAAATTACCTGGAACAATAGTTAAATCATTAAAAGAAGGTGTAAAAAATTCTGATCTAATCATTTTTTGTACACCAATGAGTGAATACAAAAATATTATTTTAAAAATTAATAACTTTATACCATCAAAAACATTGATTACAGATATTGGTTCTTCAAAAATTGAAACTTCTAAAATTATAAATAAATTTTTAAAGAAAGATGTTCATTGGATTCAAAGTCACCCAATAGCTGGATCAGAGGTCAGTGGACCAGAGAATGGTAAAGAAAATATCTTTACTAATAGATGGTGCATAATAATTAAAGAAAAAAATATAAAAAAAAATAATATAAATATTATAACTAAGTTTTGGAAAAAAATTGGAGCAAAAGTAATTGTTATGAGCGCAGAAAAACATGACAAAATTTTTTCTATTACTAGTCATTTACCACACTTAATTGCATATAATCTGGTCAAATCAGCTCAAGATTTTGAGAAAAAACAAAATTATGAGCTAATCAAATATAGCGCTGGTGGGTTAAGAGATTTTTCTAGGATTGCAGCATCAAATGAAATCATGTGGAGAGATATTTTTTTTAATAATAAAAATAATATTTCAAAAGCGATTGATTTATTTATTAAAAATTTAAATCAATTTAAAAAAGATATTAATTCAAAAAATAATAAGTCTATTGTGAAAAAACTTATTCAAACTAAAAAAGTAAGGTCAAAAATCATTAAATTGAAACAAGATATTGATAAGCCAGACTTTGGAAGAAATTAGTATTTTATTCTAGACAATTTTTTTACTTTTAGCTTAGTAGTTTTTTGAATTCTATTAATTGTTTCTTTAATTGGCATAATAATTACTTTTCTTTCTGGACCATAAGCATGAATTAGTTTTTTAGAATTTAAACACATAGCAACATGACCTTTCCAAAAAATAATGTCTCCTTTTTTAAATTGTCTTTTTTTTGAATTTTTTTTTGTATATTTGATCTGATCTTTTGTATCTCTTGGATAAAACGAATTATTATATAAAAAAAATATTTGTAATAAAGCAGAGCAATCAATACCTTGAAATGTTTTTCCACCCCAAACATATTTTATATTTAAAAATTTTTTAAATATTTTTGTAAAATTGTTTTCTTTATGGTTTACTTTTTTAATGTCTGCTTTTTTAATCCATTTATTTTTTTCAATTTTCACATAATTGTTAGTTTGCTTAAATACAGACAATTTTGATGCAAGTGGGAGCCAACTATTAGTTCCAATTCCAGGTTTTTTAAAAATCCTTGCTTTTAATGAATTGACTTTATAGTTAGGACTAAATTTTTCAACATATTTTGAATTTTTTATAAACCCCTTATAGTTATCAAATAATGTTTTAATTTTTATCCAATTTTTATTTTTTGCTAAAATTTTAAATTTTTCACCATGTATGATTTGTGAAGTTACTTCAGATTTTATCGAAGGTTTTTTATAAATATTTGAAAAACTACCTGTGAAATAAAAATTATTTTGCACCAATTTTAATATTGTTTTTTATTAACCATAAACAAATTAACGATGGTATCACCATTATAGTCGTTAAAACAAAAAATGTTCCCCAATCTCCGTTTAACCAGTCAACCAAAGCTCCTGATGATGAAGCCAGGGTAGTTCGACCAGCAGTTCCAATTGAAGCAAGTAACGCATATTGTGTGGCTGTATAAGTTCTATCAACTAGTAACGATATAAATGCAACAAATGCTACAGTTGCAAAAGCTGCTGTGATATCGTCAGCTATAACCGCAATTGCAAATAAAATTTCTGATTTTCCAGTCCATGCTAAAACTGCAAATAAAAGATTTGTTACAGCCATTAACCCACCAGCAAAGAACATAGTTTTAATTGTCCCAGATCTCATGGCCATTATTCCACCCAACAAAGTAAATACAACTGTTGTTATCCAACCAAGTCCTTTTGAATAAATTGCAATTTGACCTTTGGAAAAACCAATTTCTTTATAAAAAACAATAGACATTCTTCCCATAAATGCCTCACCTATCTTAAACAAGAAAACAAATCCTAAAATTCCAGCTGCAATGGCAAAACCATTTTTTTTAAAAAAACTTATAATAGGTCCACCTATAGTTCCTGTAATATAAGCAATAAAGTTTGTAATTATATTGCTAGATCCAAGCTTTCCCTCAATCAATTTGTCCGTTTCTCTTTGTTTTGCTTGTCTATTTGTTTCTATAGGCTCATGAACAAACATTAATGCTATATTCATTAAAATTATTAAAACACCTAAAATTAAAAAAGTAGCTTGCCAATAGTCGGTAACACCCAGGTTTTCAAAAAATTCTGCCGTAAATAAAGCAACAACTCCACCTAATTTATATCCTGTCCACCAACCAACAACAGCCATGGCTGCGCCCGCAGCCATTGATTTTCCCTCATTTTCATTTATCTGTTCAATTCTTAATGCATCTACAGTTATATCTTGGGTTGCTGACGCAATAGCAATAATTAAACCTACAGTAATTAATAAAGCCAAATTTTCAGTTGGATTAATTACACTCCAAACAACAAGACTTAACAAAATAATTAATTGCATCAAAACTATCCAGCCTCTTCTATGACCTAATTTTTTTGTTAGTATTGGAATTTGAATTCTATCTATAATGGGAGCCCACAAATAATTAAAAGCGTATACTCCAAAAATTAAACCTGCCCATCCAATTGTTGATCTACTAAGACCTTCCTCTTTAAGCCAAAGACTCAAGCTACTTGCAATTAATACCCAAGGAAAACCACTTATTGCACCTAATAAAAGAATTCTTACCATTCGAATATCTTTATAAACCGCAAGGGAATCAAGCCATGTTTGTTTATTTGTTTCAGACATAATTAATTTCTCCAAAAAGATGGTAAGAACAATACTAATATTGCAAACAACTCAAGTCTACCTAAAATCATACCTATAGTTAATATCCATTTAGAAATATCTGGTAATGCTGAAAAATCTCCATTAGGCCCAATAATTGGCCCTAATCCTGGACCAACATTTGAAATTGATGTGGCAGCTCCAGAAATAGCAGTAATAAAATCGAGACCAGTTAACGATAACAATGCAGTTAAAATAAAAAATATAACAAAATAAAAATAGATAAACGAGATTATTGATGAAATAAATTTATCATCTACTGATCCTTGATCGTATTTAATTACAAATACTCCTTTAGGATAAATAATTTTTTTAATCTGATTTAATATAAATAGATATAAAATTTGAATTCTAAAAATCTTAACTCCACAAGTAGTAGATCCAGCACAACCGCCAATAAACATAAGAGCAAGAAATATAGTTATGGGAAAGTTTCCCCAACCATCAAATTCAGCATTTACATAACCTGTTCCAGTTAATACTGAAATAGTATTAAAAAAAATAGATCTTAAGCTAAAGTTTTCGATATTATTAAATAACAAATAAATTGATAATATAGTAATACTTATGATTATTATTTTAATAAATGTTCTTATCTGAATATCATTTAAAAATATTTTTTTATTTCCACTAATAAATTTAATATATGCAATAAAAGGAATACTTCCTAAAATTATAAAAATCATTGAAGATATTTCTATAGACACGCTATTAAAATATCCGATAGATTGATTATAATTAGAAAATCCACCTGTTGCTATTGTAGTCATAGAATGGGTTAAACTATCAAATTTTCCCATTCCAAATACCCAATATGTAAATCCACAGAGAGCGGTTAACCCTGAATAAATATAAATAAGTCTTAAGGCTATTTCTTTTGATTTAGGAAGAATTTTTTCAGAAGAGTCATTACTAGAAATTTTAAATAATTGCATACCACCAACATTCATTATGGGCATTAAAGTAATAGCCATTATAATTATGCCAATACCCCCTAACCATTGAAGTAAAGCTCTCCATAATAAAATTCCTTTTGGTGTATTCTCTAAATCCGAAATAATTGTAGATCCAGTCGTTGTAATTCCCGACATACTCTCAAAAAAGGCATCAGTAATTGAAAGCTCAATTGTAGAAAATATAAATGGCAGAGATCCAAAAATAGCAATACTTAACCAAGATAAAGAAGTTAATAAAAATGCTTGTTGTAAGTTTAATTTTCTATCGTGGTCTAAATTTGATAGAAAAAATAAAGATCCAAATATTATAGTCACAATTGATGCACCAAAAAATGATGAATCTATTTCAGAATAAATAAATTGTATAATAATAGGGATGAACATTGAGACACCCAATATTATTTGCAAAATTCCTAGTGTAAAAAAAACAGTTTTATAATTAGACATTTTGAAAGAACATTATTTTATGGTAAATAAATTTCAACTCTATAAGAATTAATAAAATCGCTAATTTAAGATTTTATAAAAGATATATTCGTGATTAAAAAAGAAATTTTAGATAAAACAAGTGCCTGGCCTTTTATTGAAGCAAAAAAAATGCTTCGAGAGAGAAAACAAATAATTGATAAAAAAGGGAAAATTACACTTCAAACAGGTTATGGACCAAGTGGCCTTCCCCATATAGGAACATTTGGTGAAGTTGCCAGAACCTCTATGATGGTAAATGCTTTAAAACAACTTTCAGATTTACCAACGGAGATAATTACTTTTTCAGATGATATGGATGGTTTAAGAAAAGTTCCTGATAATGTTCCTAATCAAGAGTTGTTGAACAAAAATCTTCACAAACCACTAACACAAGTTCCAGATCCATTCAAAAAATTTAATAGTTTTGGGGAACATAATAATGAAATGTTAAAGGATTTTTTAAATAGTTTCAGATTTAATTACAATTTTAAAAGCTCTACATATTTATATAAAGAAGGTTTTTTTAATCCAACTTTAAAAATTATTTTTGAAAATTACGATGCCATAATGAATATTATACTTCCAACATTAGGTAAAGAACGTCAAAAAACTTACTGTCCTTTTTTACCTATTTGTCCTGATACAGGTCATGTTTTAGAAATACCAATTATAGAACTGGATAAAAAGAATTCTAAAATAATTTTTGATAATAAAGGTAAAAAATTAGAATCTAGTATTTTAGATGGAAACTGTAAATTACAATGGAAAGTTGATTGGGCTATGAGGTGGTATGCTCTGGATATAGATTTTGAAATGTATGGTAAAGACCTTATAGAAAGTGCGATTTTATCATCTAAAATTATTAACTTAATAGGAAAAAAAAATCCATCTGGATTTGCTTATGAATTATTCCTTGATGAAAAGGGTGAAAAAATTTCTAAATCTAAAGGAAACGGTATTACTATAGATCAATGGTTAAAATATGCTTCGCCTGAAAGTTTATCTTTATATATGTATCAAAATCCAAAAAGAGCAAAGAAACTTTATAAAGAAATAGTGCCTAAAGCCGTAGATGAATACCTAGATAATATTGAAAAATCTAAAAAACAAACCGAACAGCAACTAATAATGAATCCTGTATGGCATGTTCATAATGGTCAAGTTCCAAAAGAAGAAATGATTATGACCTTTTCTATGTTATTAAATTTAGTTGAAGCAAGCAATGCTGATAACAAAGATTTATTATGGAAGTTTGTTAAGAAATATAAATCTAATATTCAAGAAAAAAATTTTCCAATCTTTGACGGACTGGTTGGTTATGCTATTAAGTATTTTAATGATATTATTAAGGCTAAAAAAAAATACAAAAATCCTTCAGATAATGAAAAATTAGCTTTGCAGGCTTTAGTGGAAACCTTAGAAAAATGCAATGACCAGATGTCTCCAGAGGATATACAAACATTAATTTATTCAACAGGTAAAGAAAATGGTTATGCAGAAAACCTTAGAGATTGGTTTAAGTTGATTTATGAAGTGGTGTTTGGTGATGAAAATGGACCAAGAATGGGTTTTTTTATAAGTTTTTTTGGAGTTAACGAGACAAAAGAATTGATAATTAGTAAATTGAAATAATGTATTCAAATTTAAGATCTTTAATATTTAAAATAGACCCTGAAAGAGCACATTTTTTAGCAATTCAATCTCTCAAACTCAATTTAGTTTCAAATATATTTGATGAAAATAAAAATGATCCCATGCTAAAAACGAAATTATTTAATAAAGAAATTAACAATCCCATAGGTATTGCCGCAGGTTTTGATAAGAATGCAGAGGTATATAACTCATTATTTAAGTTGGGTTTTGGATTTGTTGAGGTGGGCACGGTTACTCCGTTAAAACAATATGGAAATGAAAAACCAAGGGTATTTAGATTGGTCGAAGACCAAGCATTAATAAATAGGTTAGGGTTTAATAATCATGGATCAGATACAATATCAAATAGAATTAAATCTAATAAACAATTAGGTGTTTTAGGTATAAATATTGGTCCAAATAAAAATTCAAATGATAGATTGAATGATTATTTGATTGGATTGGAAAAATTTTATGAAGTTGCAGACTATATTACAATTAATATTTCATCACCAAATACTGAAAATCTTAGAAATTTTCATGAGGAGAATAAATTAAAAGATTTACTAAAATCTGTTTCAGAAAAAAGAAAACAATTAAAAACTAAAATTCCCGTAGCCGTAAAGATTTCACCAGATATAAACGAAAATCAAATTGAACTAATTTCAGAAATACTTTTAGAAAACAATGTAAGTGCAATAATAATTTCAAACACATCTGAGGCATCTCGAGAAACACTTCAAAATATGCAGAGACACCAAAAAGGTGGTTTATCTGGAAAACCTATTGAAAAAAAATCAAACCTTCTAATAAGTAAATTTTACAACTTAATTAAAGGTAAAATTAAAATAATTGGAGTAGGGGGTATTGACTCTGGCAGAGCAGCTTATGATAAGTTTTTATTAGGAGCAGATTATCTTCAGTTGTATACAGGTATGGTATTTCAAGGACCAAATATTGCTGGCATGATTAAAAAAGACCTAAAAGAATTATTAATAAGAGAGGGTGTTAAAAATTTCACAGAAATTGTAGGAAATAAAACTATTTCTTAAATGTATTAAACTTGACGCCTTCAATATCTCGCCTTATATAGGCACTGTTATTATGTCAAAAAAATGTGAACTTACTGGTAAAATTCCTATGAAAGGTCACAATGTTAGTCACGCTAACAATAAGACTAAAAGAAGATTTTTACCTAATCTTAAAAAAGTAAAATTTACTAGTGAGCTTACTGGAAGAAGTTTAAAACTTACTGTAAGTAATTCAGGCGTGAGATGTGTTGACAAAAAAGGTAGTTTTGATGAATTTTTAAAAACTGTAAAAAATAAAAATTTATCCCCAAGATTAAAAAAGTTAAAGAAAGTAGTATTAATTAAATCTCCTTTTAAAAAAAAACCTGTAGCTAAATCAGCTTAATGAATAAATTATTTATTATCCTATCTATAGTGATGGGACTTGTTGTTTTATCTTCTAATTATTTAGTTCAGTTCCCGATAAATTATTTTGGATTAAATGAGATCCTAACTTATGGAGCTTTTAGTTACCCTATAGCTTTTTTAATAACAGATTTAGCAAATAGATCGTATGGAAAATTATTAGCTAGACAAATTGTATATTTGGGTTTTTTAATAGGAATTATATTTACATTGTTATTCTCAACCAATTTTGCAGATTTAATCTCTGTAAGAATTGCAATAGGATCAGGTGTAGCTTTTATTACTGCTCAATTATTAGATATTCAAATTTTTGATCGATTAAGAAAAAAAGAGTGGTTTGTAGCACCACTTACTTCATCATTAATTGGATCTACAGTCGACACATTTTTATTCTTTTCAATATCATTTTATGCAACCGGAGTGCCTTGGGTGACTTTATCTCTAGGGGATTTAGCCGTAAAAATTTTAGTCGCTCTAGTAATGTTAATACCATTCAGAATGTTATTAAATATTATTAAACCAATTAACGTTTAATATAAAAATTTATAAGATAAAATTTTATAAGCTAATTTAGCAACAAGAAAATTATAAGAATTAAATCCTTTAATTGGAGACAGCTCATTAATATCTGCACCAACAATTTTTGAGTTTTTTGCTGCAATTCTTATTATATCTAATGTCTCATCCCATAAAAGCCCTCCTGGTTCAGGAGTACCTGTTGCGGGCATAATACTTGAATCAAGTCCATCCACATCAAATGTTAGATACACATTTTTGTTTTTAATCAATTTTTTAAATTTAGACAAATTCCATTTTTTTTTATCTTTTGCCCAAAAAATATTTATTCTGGAAGAGTTATTTTTTAAAAATGGTATTTCACTTTTGGAAATGTTTCTTATTCCAAACGAAATTACTGATATATTTTTATAATCCAGACACCTTCTAATTGCTGAAGCATGTGAAAATTTTTCTCCATTATAACTTTGGCGTAAATCTGCGTGTGCATCAAAATGTAATAGGCAAATTTTTTTATACTTTTTTGTAAAAGGAACAATACATCCAGGGGTTATTGAGTGTTCTCCACCAAAAGTCATCGGGAAAAGTTTTTTATCTAAAATTTCTTCACAAACCCTTGAGATTTTATTCAGTGCTTTATTTATGTTTTTTTCAATTTTAAATGGTTTTAAGGTTTTAATACCTATTTTTTTATATGGTTCGCAATTAAGCTCTTCATCATATAATTCAACTTGATGAGATGCTTTTATGATTTCTTTGGGTCCATTTCTAGTTCCTCTCCCGTAACTAACAGTTTTTTCTAAACCAAATGGAACAATTATAGCTTTTTCCTTGAAATTAAATTTATTATCAATTCCTAAAAAACCATTTTTATTCGAGAGATATTTCAATTTTATTTAAAAATTTTTGTAAAGTTTTTTCTTGTTCTATTTTTCCACTCACCTTTATGATAAGCATCACTGGCAATTAATGGTAAAACGCTGGTAGCTTCTGCGAATACCATCTGTTCTTTTGTAATATCTACTTTACCCCATGAACTTGCCTCTTTTAAAGTGGAGCTACTACAAGCACCGTCTCTGCTATCAGCCACAGTAATTTGAACAGCATATTTATGCATGTCTACATTTTTACCTAATAGTTCAGCACAAATAACAGTATCTTGAATAAAGTTTTTAGGTACACCACCGCCAATCATAAATAATCCTGATCTCCCTGATTTAATTTTTATTTCTGTTAATTCTCTAAATTCCCTTACAGAATCTATTGTAATATGGTTTTTGGGATTATTTTCTTGATGCATTACCAATCCAAAACCCGCGCTAGAGTCGGTAAAAGCAGGACAAAATATTGGAACATTTTTTTCAAAAGCTGTTTCAATTAAGGAATCTTTCTTTTTTGAATTTTTTTTTAAATATTTTCCCATTTCATAAACAAATTCTCTTGAGGTATAACTTCTTGTTTCCAGGCTATCAGCAATATCGCATATAATTTTATCACACATTTGAAGCTCCTCTTCATCTATATACGTATCATAAATTCTATCTATATAGTTTTCTCTTAGTTCAGTATCATCTTGAAATTGTGAACCTTGGTAATGCTTAAAACCAAGTGCCTCGAAAAAATCCATATCTACTATTGAGGCACCAGTTGCAACAATTGCGTCTACCATATTATATTTAACCAAATCTTTATAAATATTCATACATCCAGCTGCTGAAGTAGAGCCTGCTAAAGTAAGGAAAATTGTACAATCTTTATCTTTAAGCATTTCATTAAAAATGTTAGCAGCATTTGCTGTTTCTCTAGAGACAAATGACATTTTTTCCATAGAGGATATAATTTTCCTAGAGTCAAAAGAGGTAATATCAACGTGTTCAACAGGATTTTTTAAGAAATCTTTTTTACTATTATGACCTGGATTTTTTTGACCTGACATTAAGCTACCATATTAGCTTTATTAGTGTCTTTATCGTACATCGTCATTATTGGTTTATCTTCAACTTCATATATTTCATTTGAATAATAACCATTAAACTGAGTTCTAAATGTCAATCCATATGACCCAAGTTGACCAAGTTCAATGTAATCATTTTCTTTAATATTATTTGGAAGCAAAAAAGGACCCTTCATATAATCCATACTGTCGCATGTTGGTCCAAAGAAATCATAAGCAGTTAACTTTTTTGAAATTATTTTGTTTGAATTTTCTTTGATCATTCTAGATGGAAATACAATGTTAGGTGTACCTGCATCAAAAAGAGTGCCGTATGTACCATCATTAATATAAAGTTTCTGCTTTTTCCTTAAATTAACCCTCACAATTGTTGAACCACTCTCTGCAACAAGAGCTCTACCAGGCTCACAAATAATTTCAGGGAGTTTATCTAGCTTTAAATTATCTAATCCCCTGGCTATTTCATTAAAGTAATTATCCAAAGATTGTGGAATTAGGTCAGGATAAATTGTAGGGAAACCTCCACCAACATTAATATAATCTGGAATAATTTTTGTCTTATTAATTATTTTTCCAATTTCCATAATACCTTTTGAATAAGAAATTGGATGCATACATTGTGAGCCAACATGAAAGCTCAAACCAACTTTTTTTGCATATTGCTTTACAAGTCTTAATAAACCTATTGCTTCTGATGATGATGCACCAAATTTTTTAGATAAATCAATTTCAGCATGTTCATTAGAAACCGCAACTCTAACAAATAATTCTAAATCTTTAGCATTACCAGTGCTTTCAATTATTTTAATTAGTTCATCTTTGGTATCTAATGAAAAGGTTTTAACACCATAATTATAGTATGCTTCTTTGATGCTCTCTCTACTTTTTACAGTATGCATATATGAGCATTTGGCTGTTTCACTAAAATTTCTGATATTTTTAATTTCTTCTAATGAAGCCACATCAAATTGATTTACACCACTTTCGATAAACGTTCTAATTACTTCCGGATGTGGATTGGTCTTTACAGCATACAATATTTTTCCTTTAAATTTATTATTGAAAAATTTAACTGCCGTTTTTATTGAATTCTTTCTGATACAGTAAACAGGTTTTTCAGGTTTCAATTGATTTACTAATTCCTCAACTGATTTAAATTTTTGCATTATAAATGCCTCCAAAAAAAATTTAATAAAAAAAAAGTCTTTTATATAAAAAACTTTAATATTTTTTGGCATATAAAGTAAACAGCACCAAAGTAAAGTAAATAATTCAGGCCAGAATTAGCTAAAATTTGAGTATTGTAATATTCGCTGGAGTTACCATATAAGGTTTATGAAAGAAGAAGCAAAACTACAGAATCTAAGTGATTTTGAGAATAAATCACTATTAATTGTTGATGATGATAATCCATTTCGCGAGCGTTTAGCAAGGGCTATGGAAAAAAAAGGATTTGAAGTTTTACAAGCTGAGAGTGTGCAAAAAGGAGTTGAATCTGTAAAAATTAAAAAACCTGGTTTTGCAGTTGTAGATTTAAGATTAGGAGATGGCAACGGATTGGAGGTTGTAAAAGAAATTCAGTCCTCAAATAGTGATAGTAGAATTATCATGCTAACTGGTTACGGCAATATTCCTACAGCTGTAGCTGCAATAAAAGAGGGTGCAATTGATTATCTTGCTAAACCTGCAGATGCAGAGGATGTTGAAAAAGCATTACTAGCAGATCCAGCAAAAAAAGCAGCTCCCCCAGAGAATCCAATGTCTGCTGATAGAGTTAAATGGGAGCACATACATAGAGTATTTGAGTTGTGTAATAGAAATGTTTCAGAAACAGCCAGAAGACTTAAAATGCATAGAAGAACTCTCCAGAGAATTCTATCAAAAAGATCGCCTAGATAAATTTTCTAATTTTAATAATTTGTTTTGTAATTAAAGCTAAAATCATAATTTTAAACATTTCAGCTAACAAAAATGGTTTTGCTCCTAAAGCAAAGATTGGCTTATCCCATCCAATAAGTGTTCCAAGCCAAACTAAACCCATAATATAGATTGTTAAGGTTGCGACAATCAATTTAAATAAAACGACAAAAAAATTATCATCTATTTTTATTTTTGAAGCCAAATAACAAGCACTTAAAAAACCGATTAAGTAACCCATAGTTGGTCCCGTAAAATAAATTAATCCAACACCTTTTTCAGGAGAATTTGAAAACACAGGAAGACCGGCAATACCTTCAAGCAAATAAAGCCCTATTGAGGCTAGTGCAATTTTATGTCCCAAACTAATTCCTAAAAATAATACAACGAATGTTTGCATAGTCATAGGCACCGGATAAAAGGGAATTTTGATTTTAGCGGATATAGTTAGAGCTATAGATCCTAGAATCACGACAACCAGAGATTTAATTATATTAGTTTGTTTAAGATTTTTTGTTAATTCCATGATTAAATAATACTCAAAATATAAAAAATAATCTACTTATAATTTGTTGTAAATTTTTTTATATACAGATTGAGTATGCATTGTAATATTTGATTATATTTCATGAATAAAATTCAAAAAGAAGATCACTTTTATTTAATTGATGGTTCTGGATATATTTTTAGAGCTTATTATGCCTTGCCGCCATTGACTAGAAAAAGTGATGGGTTACCAACAGGTGCTGTTAGTGGATTTTGTAGCATGTTATTTAAATTGTTAGAGGATTCAAAATCTAATCAAAATTTGCAAAAACCCACACATTTTGCGGTAATATTTGACTCAGCTAGAAAAACTTTCAGAAATGAAATTTATAGTGATTATAAAGCTAATAGGGCAGAAGCACCTGATGATTTGGCTCCTCAATTTGAATACATAAGAAAATCAGTGCTAGCATTTAATTTGCCATCTGTAGATCTGCCTAATTATGAAGCAGATGATCTAATAGCTACGTATGTTGATCAGATCCTTAAAAAAGGTGCAAAGGTTACAATTGTTTCTTCGGATAAAGATTTAATGCAGCTCTATAAAAAAGGGGTTCGAATTTTTGACCCTATGAAAAATAAATTCATAACTGATGATGATGTTGTAAAAAAATTTGGAGTAGACGCATCAAAAGTAATTGATGTACAATCTTTAGCTGGAGACAGTAGCGATAATGTTCCTGGAGTTCCTGGCATAGGTGTTAAAACGGCTGCTGAGTTGATTAATAAATATGGCACTTTAGAAAACTTACTTAAATCTGCTCACGAAATTAAGCAAAATAAAAGAAGAGAAACTTTAATTGAAAATAAAGATAAAGCCTTAATAAGTAAAAAACTTGTAACTCTAGATCACAAATCTCCTGTTGATAGAGAATTAAGTGAATTTAGATTGCGGAATATAGATAAAGAAAAATTGTATAAATTTTTAAGAGAAATGGAATTTAATAGATTATTAAGTTCTGCAATTTCAGTGTATGGCAAACCCAATCTAGAAAATGATAAAACAGAATCTCAAAATTTAGAAAAACAGCAAACAATTAATAATAAAAATTATTATTTGATTAAAAGATTAGAAGAAATTGATCAATGGATAGAGGAGGCAGAAGAGGTTGGTGAAGTATCTGTAGATACAGAAACTACCTCATTAGATCCTAATCAGGCAGATTTAGTAGGTATTTCTCTTTGTTCTAAAATAGGAAAAGCTTGTTACATACCAGTTGGTCATAAGTCACCAAAATGTATTAATAAGGGTGCAGTAATTAAAAAATTAAAAAAAATTTTAGAAGATCCTAGTATAAAGAAAATAGGTCAAAATATAAAATTTGATTTTATAGTATTTTATAAACATGGAATAACTCTATCCTCAATGGAAGATACAATGCTTATGTCTTATGTTTTAGATGCAGGTAAAAATAGACACAATATGGATACTTTATCTGAAATCCATTTAGGCCATAAAACTATTTCTTTCAAAGAAATAGTAGGTTCAGGTAAGAAAGAAATTAACTTTAGTGAAGTAGAATTAGATAAAGCAAAAGATTATGCTGCTGAAGATGCCGATGTTACTTTTAGATTATATAAAAAATTTATTAAAAATTTAAAATCAGAAAAGATGATAAATATTTATGAAATTTTTGAAAAGCCATTGATTAAAATTCTCGCATTTATGGAAATAGAGGGTGTTGAAATTGATAGCAAGTTTTTAAAATCTCTTTCATCTAAATTTGAAAAAAAAATTAAAAAACTTGAAAAAGAAGTATTTAAAATTTCTAAAAAAGAATTCAATATTGGATCTCCTAAACAATTAGGAGAAATAATTTACAATGATCTTAAAATAGCAGGATTAAAGAAAACTAAAAAAGGAAGTTTTGCAACAAGTGCTAGCGTTTTAGAGGATTTAGCTTTTAAAGGTCACAAGTTTCCTCAGTTAATTTTAGATTGGAGGCAAGTTTCAAAATTGAAAAATACATACTCAGACGCATTGCCCGAACATTTAAACCCCAATACTAAAAGAGTTCATACGTCTTTTTTGCTTGCCGCAACAACAACTGGAAGATTGGCATCTAGCGATCCTAATTTACAAAATATTCCAATTAAATCAGAGGATGGAAAAGATATAAGAAAAGCATTTACTGCAAAAAAAGGCCATCTATTAATTTCTGCAGATTATAATCAAATTGAAATGAGAATTTTGGCAGATCTAGCAGATGTCAAAGAACTTAAAAAGGCTTTTAAAAACAAAGAGGATATCCACTCTTTAACAGCTAGCCAAATATTTAATGTTGATATCAAAAAAATCAATCAAGACCAGAGACGAAAGGCTAAGGCTATTAATTTTGGGATAATTTATGGAATTTCACAATATGGATTAGCTAAACAAATAAATGTTTCTAATTATGAAGCAGAGGAATTTTTAAATTCTTATTTTTTAAAATTTCCAGAAATTAAAGTTTACATGGACAATACAATTAAATTTTGCAGGAAAAGTGGATATGTAAATAATATTTTTGGAAGAAGATCTCACTTTAATGGAATTAATGATAAAAATTTTAATGTAAGAAATTTTCAAGAGCGTGCAGCAATAAATGCACCTATTCAAGGATCAGCTTCTGAAGTAATGAGACTAGCCATGATAAGATTAGATAAGAAGCTATCAGAGCAAAAAAATAATAATTCAAAAATGCTTTTACAAATTCACGATGAATTAATTTTCGAAATTCCAAAGAAAAACGAAAAAGAAATGATTAAACTAATTGAGAAAGAAATGACCAGTGTAGCTCAGAGTGATTATCATTCTTTTTCTACCCCTTTAACAGTTGATATTAATGTTGGAGATAATTGGGGGATGTTGCATTAAATTTACAAGATTGCCCAAATTAGGACAATTTAGTATCTATAAACTAATTTATGCAAAAACAAACAATAGCTTTAATAGATGATGATAGAAATATTTTAACAAGTTTAAGTATTGCATTAGAAAAAGAAGGTTTTAAAGTTCAAACTTATATTGATGGCGAAAGTGCATTAATTGGTTTAACCAGAACGCCTCCTGATTTAGCAGTCATCGATATAAAAATGCCAAAGATGGATGGAGAAGAATTATTAAAAAAACTTAGAAAAAAAACTTCTTTGCCTGTAATTTTTTTGACATCTAAAGATGATGAGATTGACGAATTACTAGGATTAAAATTGGGTGCAGACGATTTTGTAAAAAAATCAGGTGGTTTTTCAATCAAAGTTTTGATTGAGAGAATTAGAGTTCAGCTAAGAAAAAAAGACTCGAATAATACTTTAGAAGAGAATAAAAGCTTGATATCCCATGGAAGATTAAAATTAGATCCTTCACAATTAGAATGCGAATGGAACGGAAAACAACTACCAGATAAATTGACAACAACCGAGTTTTTAATTGTGAAAGAATTAGCAAAAAGACCTGGTATAATAAAAGAAAGAGCTCAGCTCATGGATATTGCTTATAGAGAAGACACAGATATTGAGGATAGAACTATTGATAGTCATGTAAAACGAATTAGAAAAAAATTTAAAAAAGTAGATCCTGATTTTTCAGCTATTGAAACTAGGTATGGTAGTGGATATAGATGGAATGTTAGCTA